>JACCZN010000188.1 GCA_013695915.1 Rubrobacter sp. | reverse complement strand
TTGCCCGTCTCCGTGCCGACCAGGATCTTTACCCGCTCCATGCGCCCGACTTCTATCCTCGTGCGGAACTTTACCGCACTTTATTGGTAATGACTCCCAATTGCAAGTGATCGAGGTCAAAGCTCCGGTACGGCTCTGACCCGTGCTCTAGGGGAGCCGGTCTATGCGGCTCCCCCGGTACTGGGGCACTTCCTGGAGGGGGCCGTCGCCGGACTTGCCGAGCGTCATTACGGAGCCATCGGCTTCGATCCATATCTCGTACGCGCCGGAGACGCTGCCGTCGGGCGAGTGGTAGTCGAGGCGGACGCGGGCGCCGGGCGCGCTCTCCTCCAGCACCTCCGCGCTCTTGAGGTACCCGGTCCAGGCCCAGCCCTCGCGGGCGAAGGCCTCGCGCTCGGCGATCTGCTCGAACTTGCTTCCGAGCCCGGTCCAGCCGCGGTAGAAGCGGTAGAGCTCGGAGACCTCCCCGTTGCGCAGGACAAGGTTCTCGACATGCTCCATCTCCAGGTGGCCCCAGGAGCGGCCCTCGGGGTAATCGATGAGCGTGGGCGCGAAGCGGTGGCCGCCGATGTGGCTCGCCCGCCAGACGCGCAACGCGCCGCCGGACTCTCTGGCGTACCGCTCGCGCAGCTCCTTGTAGATGAGCGTGCCGAACTTGCCGCAGCAGACGTCGTTCTGGCCGTGGGTACACGTCAGGATGTCCCGGACGCCGGAGGTGTCCTGCCGGTAGCGCCCGAACTCTTCCAGCGCCTCCGGTCCCTCCGCCAGCGTCCCGGCGAACGGGATTAGCTCCTCATCGGGCAGCAGATAGTCCGTTTTCTCGTAGCGGGCGAACGCGGCGGCGTCTTTCGGGCGGCGCAGGAGTATTGCGCGTGTATAGCCTTCGACCGAGTACTCGGGGTCGGGCAGGATGCCGGTGAACTTGCCGATCACGCCCGCCTCCCACGCCCGCATCACTTGCTCCCACAGCCCCTCGGGGAACTCTGGCGAGGCGGCGATGTCGGACTTCCAGGGCGGCCTCACCTCCAGCGTCAGGCAGCCGTCGAAGGGCGTGGCGGAGCCGATGGGGTCGTCGCCCGACTCTTTCGAGACCACCGAGCACAGCCGGCGCTCTGGGCGGGTCTTGCTCTCTGCGGTCATGCGCTTCTCCTCTCTGCCATTGTGTCTCCATCCTGCAGCGCGGGCTTTATGCCGGAGACTACGTGCCAGGGCACGGTGCGCTCCCGGAGGAGGGAGCCTCGCCTGTCTTTTATGCGGTCGCCGATAGGAGTTACCTCCGTCTCCGCGAGCCCCGCGGCGTCGAAGAGGGCCTTTATCTTCTGCGGTGGGGCGTGGTGGAACGGTAGCTCTCTCACCGTCCGGTCCCACGTCTTCTGGAAGCCCGCGCCGAAGTCCTGAGCTCGGGGTCTGCCGGAGAGCAGGGACCGCAGCCTGCTCGCGCGCCGGATTCAGGGCGCGCGGGAGGGGGGAGGGACTATCGGGATGGTTGCCGAAGAGGACGAGCCTGCCGCCGGGGGCGAGCACCCGCGCCCACTCCCGCACGGCGACGCCGGGCTCTGGGAGGGCCCAGATCACGATCCTGTTCGTCACCACGTCGAAGCTGCCGCTCTCGAAGGGCAGCGCCTCGGCGTCGCCCAGGACGAACTCCGCCAGCAGCCCGTGCCGCCCGGAGCGGGCGCGAGCCTCGGAGAGCATCGCCCCGGAGAAGTCGAGGCCGGTCACCTCGTGTCCGAGCCCGGCGTAGAGCAGGGCCAGCAGCCCCGCTCCGGTCCCGACGTCGAGCACCCGCTTCGGTGGCTCGCCCGCCTGCTCGCTGATGACCTCCGTCCAGCGGCGTCTGGCCTCACCGCCGACCGCATCCGAGCGCGCCGCGTAGCTCCTGGCGCTAGTCGGATCCTCCCAGCGCTCGTTGGCGACCCGTTTCACCGTCTCGTTCATCACCGGCTCTCCTCCACCAGGTAGCGCTCCACGTCGTCCAGTATGGCGTTTGCGGTCAGCACGTTACCAAAGACCCAGCGCGAAGACGGCACCTCTATCTTCTCGCCCTCGAGCTCCCGCCAGAGAGCGTTGGAGCGTACCTCCTCGACGACCTGGCTCTCGTCGGAGTCTCCGGCATCGGTGGCGAGGAAGATGTAGTCGGCTTCGAGGAGGGGCGTGTCCTCCTGGCTGATCTCGATAAACGGCTCGCCCACCTCTCCGGCCTCCTGCTCCCGCGGGGCCTGGAGACCGAGCTCCCCAAGCACCGTCCAAGGGAACGAGCCTTCCCGGGTCAGGTGCCGGAAGCCGAGGTCCGTGGCGCGGGCGACCGTCACCGTGACTCCCTCCAGCCGATCCGCCGCCGTCTCGCGGAGCCGGGAGACGCGCCCCTCGTAGTCGGAGAGGAGCCGCTCAGCCTCGCCCTCCCGGCCGATAACGGACGCGACCCGGTGTAGCTGCTCCTTCCAGGCCGTCTGCTCGTAGTCCAGCCCGACGGTCGGGGCGATCTGGGAGAGCCGATCGTAGCCTTCCTCGACGATGGGCGCTATGCCGAGGATGAGGTCCGGGGAGAGCTCAGCCACGCGCTCGAAGTCCGGCTCGCTGACCGTGCCGATGCTCGTGAGGTCTCCCTCGATGCGAGAGGAGATCTGCTCCGGTATCCCGCCAGTATAGTTCGGCTCCGGCGCCGCCACGGGCTCGACCCCGAGCGCGACCATCGGGTCGAGCGTGATCTCACCGTCGGTTACCACGATGCGCTGCGGGTCCTCGGGCACACGCGTCTCCCCGAACTCGTGCTCCGCCATACGCCCGTCTTCCGGACCGTCCACCTCGGAGCCTCCGCTGCCGCCGCATCCGTAGGGCGCGAGCACGAGCAGCCCGGCGGCCCCGATCAAGAACTCCCGGCGCGTTACATCGTCTATCTCCGGCAAGGCGGGGAATCTTCTCGCCCGCTCGATGGTCTTCGTCATCTCCGTTCCTCTCTGTTCGTCGGTGCTCCTCTGTATCTGACAGCGGTGGTTCTCGTGGGTGGGGGGCGTGTCCGGTGCGATATACTTGCCGCATGGCAGAGCGAGCGACGCCGCATAGTACCTTGAGCGTCGAGGAGTACCGCAAGCTCGAAGAGAGCGCCACGGTCCGTCACGAGTACGTTGCGGGTGAGATCTATGGAAGTACGTCGGTTGAGTGGACAGATTTTCACTACGCGGCGACGCCTTCTCTCATTGTACCCTCCTCGTACTCTGCCGGGCTCCTATAGCCCAACGCCGAGTGCAATCGCCTCCGGTTGTAGAAG
>JACCZN010000206.1 GCA_013695915.1 Rubrobacter sp. | reverse complement strand
GTAGCCCTGATCCCGCTCGGGATCCTGCTGTTCGCGCTGAACGAGGTCCTGAACGTGTTCGGTGAACCGATACAGTTCCTGTATGCGGCGGGCATCTCCCTTGTGGTGAGCGTCGTTTTCCTGGTCGTGATCAGCCTGCTCGGCGAAGCGCCGCCGAGGGAGAAGACCGACGATCTTACGTGGCAGCCGTACATCTGGCGGGAGGAGACCGAGGAGCTGCGGGGCAAGCCGTTGTGGAAGAACTACCGTTTCTTGTCGATTGTCCTGCTCATCTCCACCGCTATCATTGTTTATATCTTCCGGTAGAGGGAAGGAGCACCTATGAGAAACAGGAGCGTATACACCGGCCGTACCCCTGCACGGTGGAGCCGCAGGCAGTTCCTGAGGATGGGCGGCGCCGGGCTCGCGGGCGCCGCGATGCTCGGGGCCTCGGCCTGCGGCCCGGCGGAGGAGCCGGACAACGGGGCGGTGAACATCGTCTTCGCCTTCGGCACCACGGGCCCGGAGGACCTCAGGACCACCGAGGAGGTGGTGGAGCGGTTCAACCGGGAGTACGAGGGGGAGATACAGGTCGAGTTTCGGCAGATGTCCTCGGATACCGGCGAGTACTTCCGCAGCATGGTCTCCGACTTCCAGGCCGGCGGCGGAGACGTAGACGTGATGGCGGGGGACGTAATCTGGGCGGCCGAGTTCGCGGAGAACGGCTGGATCGAGGACATAACCCGGCGGCTGTACACGGACTACGAGCCCGAGCCCCCCGGCGCTTTCCTGCAGGCTCCTCTGCAGTCCTGCTCTTACAGGAACAGCGTGTGGGGGGTGCCGTGGTTCACGGATGCCGGTCTCCTCTACTACCGCCGGGACCTGCTCGAGGAGAGCGGCTTCGACGCCGCCCCCACGACCTGGGAAGGGCTCAGGGAGATAGCCGCCCAGGTCCAGGAGGAGTCGGGAACGCAGTTCGGGCTCGTGTTCCAGGGAGCCGACTACGAGGGCGGCGTGGTGAACGGCTTGGAGTTCGTCTGGAGCGCGGGCGGGAACGTTCTGACGGGCAACATAACCGCCCTGGACGCCTACGGCCCGCGGTCCCTGAGCCCGGACGTTATCAACATCGACAGTGAACAGTCCGCCCGGGGACTCCAGATCGCGCGCTCTCTGATAGAGGACGGCATCTCGCCGCAGGAGGTGTCGAGCTATCAGGAGGAGGAGTCCAGCGACGCCTTCTTCGCGGGCGATGCAGTTTTCATGCGCGGCTGGCCGTACATGTACGCGCTCGCCACGGAGGAGGGCTCGAACGTGGAGCCGGGTCAGGTGGGCATCGCGGCGCTACCGGTAGCAGAGGAGGGCCTGCAGAGCTTCAGTTGCCTCGGCGGGTGGAACATGTACATAAACTCCGCCTCGGACAACCAGGACGCCGCCTGGGAGTTCATAAAGTTTGCCACCGCCCCCGAGCAGCAGAGGTTCCGGGCGCTTGAGGGTTCCTTCCTCCCGACGCTGCAGGACCTCTACGGGGACGGGGAGATACTGGAGCAGGCGCCCGTTATAGAGTTGGGGCGGGACGTCATCGTAGACAACGCCCGGCCGCGGCCCGTTACGGCTTTCTACTCCCAGATCTCCACGAGGCTGGCCCGCGGCTTCAACGCGAACCTCGAAGGCGAGGCCGAGCCCGAGGAGGTCACGGAGAACCTCCAGGGCGAGCTCGAGAGCATCGTCCGCCAGAACTAGCCGGCTCCAGGCCCCTCCTGAGCTGCTCGTAGCAGTTGTGGGCCATCCGGTGCCGCAGGCTCAGGTAACTCAGCCTGCGGTCTACCTGGGCCCGGATCAGGAACGCGCGAAACCCGCCGAGGAACCGGGACCGTCCGCGGAGCATCCCGTAGTGTAGCTCCACCTCCAGCAGGTATTCCCTGAGCTCCACGGCCTCCTGCTCGATCCGGGCTATCTCCCGGAGCGCTCTCTCGGATGTGCTTGCCATATTTGTATTTTACTGTCGGGGCGGCGGAGAGGCTACATCCTGGGGTCCACGCCGTAGCGGCGGGCTATCTCGTCCTGGACCTCCTTCTCGACGGAGAAGACCACCTTGAGCATGCTCTGCTGGGTGTTGGTGAGGAAGGAGGGGTTGATCTGGTTGCTCGTGGGCTTGCCGGACTTCAGGAGGTCGAGCTGGTGGTTCATCCTGAGCTCGCCGAGGTAGTGGTAGGCGTCCAGAGCGTCCTCCATGCTCTTGGAGAGCTCGGGCAGGGTCGTGGCGGCGTACCGGAGGCGGGCGACGGTGTTGGTGGACTCCAGGTAGCGGAGCTCTATGGCGAGCAGCCGCGCGGCGTCCGCCAGCGGCCGGAGCCCCCGGCGCTTGATGTTGAACGTGTGCCGGTAGGCGCCGGAGCGCTCCACGACAAAGCGCCGGAAAAAGGAGAGCGGCGGGCGGTTGGCCAGGGCTTCCTGCGCCAGGAAGGGCAGGAACCGGCGCTCCTTCCGCAGGCTCTCGAGTATGCTCGACCGGAGGTCCTCCACCAGGGACATATCCCCGTAGAGGCCCCGCAGGTCGAAGAAGGTCGAGGCCTGCATTACCTCCTCCCGGTCCGGGGAGAGGACCCAGCGCCGGAAGGTCTCCTTCCAGGCGCCGAGCGGCTGCCGCCACCGGGAGTTGCGGGCCATGATACCGCCCTTGCAGAGCGCGAAGCCCGAGCGGTCCAGGGCGGCGTTGGCGCGCTCGGCCAGGGTGCGGAACCACTCCTCGGCCCGCTCGGCCTCCGTGGGGCTAGAGGGGTCGGCGTAGATCAGGGCGTTGTCCTGGTCGGTGACGAGGCTCTGCTCGCCGCGCCCCTCGCTGCCCAGGGAGAGCCAGACCCACGGCAAGTCTACTTGAAGTTCAGGTGCAGCCTCCTTGAGCTCCTCCTCGACGAGCCCGATCACGCGCCGCATCAAACGGTCGTTGATCTCGGTGTTGATCGTGATCAGGTCCTCAGGACGCACGCTCTGGTTGTCGAGGCCCATTAGGAGCTTGTCTGTCTCCTGGCGCAGACCGGAGAGCTCGGCGACGGAGCGGGACCGCTCGATGCGCTCCGTTATAAAGGCCGGGCTGTTCCCCTGAGCCCGGGAGATGTCCTGGTCGGAGATGACCCCCAGGATGCTCCCCCGCTCCGCCGCCCCGGGGCCTTCGGAGACGACCACGTGGTACGCCCGCTGCTGCATCATCTCCATGAGCGCCTTGAAGACCGGCGCGTCCGCGTCGAGCCGGATGATGTGGCCGCTCATGAGCTCCCCGACGGGGGTCTCCACGGGAGCATCTTCCGCCACGACCTTGTTCCTCAGGTCTATGTCGGAGAGGATGCCGACCACCTGCCCGTCCCGGGCTACGAGCACGGAGTTCGCGCCCTCCTCGCGCATGGAGCGCGCCGCCTCCCGGACGGTGGCCTCCGGCGAGCACACGACCGGCCCGCGGCTGACCAGCTCCCCGAGCCGGGTCCCAAAGAGCAACTGCGTGCCGGAAGTCCCCGCGGCGTCGAACGGGTCCTCGCTGTCCGGCGCGTAGCCCCGGATGTCCTTGTCGAAAAAGGCGGCGAAGGGCTCGTAGGTCGCGTAGAGCTCCCTGAAGCGTTCGGAGGCCAGCTGGACGCAGACGACCGGCTCCACCGCGCGAGCCTCGAAGGGGAGCGGCCCTCCCTTCATGAGGCCGTAGTTGCCGAACATCTCGCCCTCGCCGTACTCGTCCACGAGCCGCCCGGTCTTCGCGTCCGTGAGGCGCACGGACCCCGACTCCATGATGTACAGGAACTCGTGCTCGGAGTATCCCTGCGCGAGTATGACCTGATCCTTCTCGTAGTACCGGACAAGGACCTCGCCGAGCAGGCGGCCGCGCACCTCTTTCGGCAGTCGGTCGAAGGCCGGCGTGTTGTCTAGAAGACCCGTGAGGCGGCTGGCTACTGCGGAACTCTTCATATCTCCGTGACGGTCGGTCCTGGCCCGGGTGCTCCCCGCGGGCCGGGATTATACTCCTCGCAGCGCCCTCTCCGCGAGCCTGCCCGGCGGCCCGCAGCCTAGATGTCCGGTAGCTGGCCCATGACCCGGTCGTAGAGCCGCTGGCGCAGCTCCTCGAAAGCGGTGTCCGGGTCCGTACCGCGGGCCGCGTGCCAGGCGGAGAAAGTGCGCAGGTCCTCCTGCTGCAGCTCCTCCTCATCTCCGGCGAGCAAATCCCGATCCTCCTCGGTAAAGACGCCGGGGAGGGCGTCCTCGTCGCCGAGCAACTCTAGCTTCTCGCGCGCCATGATCCGGCGGGTCGCCGCCATGGCCCGGGCCTGATCCTCTACCCTCGTAGGTTCCATCTCCTCCATGTTTTGATTCTACATTCCGTGAGGAGATACCTCACGGAACTTGCACGTATTTGGTAACGCGTATAATGTAGTATCAACCGGCGAGTATCGGTCTTTGGGGAACAGACGACAAGACTAGGAGGGAGCTCTATGGTCCAGGCATCGCAATGCGCGCCCGAGGGCGGCGCCCGCACACCCGTGGGCACGGTAACCGTGGTGGACCCGCACCCACTGAACTGGCTCTACATCACGTGGAACACGATGGAGGAGCCGGTCCGCACCGACGAGCGGGGGAACATCGTCGGGGCGGCGATGGAGGACTCGCACTGGGAGGACGCCACCCTCGTGGTGAAGGTCCGCGAGGGCGTGCGCTTCCAGGACGGTGAGCTTCTCACCGCCCACAGCATCAAGCGGGCCTTCGACGAGGTCCAGAAGTGGAAGGCTCCGCACCCGCCCGGGACGTACCTGAACTTCCACCCCGACACCAGGGCCCACTGTCCCGACGACTACACCATCCGGTTCGACTTCCCCGAGCCGGAC
The DNA here is from genome assembly GCA_013695915.1 of Rubrobacter sp. Taxonomy (GTDB): domain Bacteria; phylum Actinomycetota; class Rubrobacteria; order Rubrobacterales; family Rubrobacteraceae; genus Rubrobacter_A. The sequence goes on along the minus strand of JACCZN010000206.1, from coordinate 1,571 downwards.
GGGCTGGCGCTCGCCAAGTTCCGGGGGTTCCACATCCCGAGCACCCGCTTCTGGGAGGAAGAGGGGTTCGGCTACAGGAAGTTGGGGACCGGCGAAGGACACTGGTGAGCCATAGACGCTCCGGGCCCGTGGGGCTCGGGACCGTTCACCCTCGTCGAGGGCTACTCCACGATAGAGAACCAGATCGCGCTGGTCAGCGCCGACCCGTTTACCTGCACGTGGCTGACCACCGACCTGCCGCGCAGCGACCGCGTGGTGCTCGAGGCCAACACGGACCACTGGAACAGGGAGCGCGGACCGCGCCTCGAAAGGGTCGTCTACCGCAACGACATCCCGCACGCCGAAGCCCTCGACAAGGTCTGTAACACCGAGGGCGAGATCGACCTCGTGAGCGAGGTCTCCCCGGAGGAAGCGCAGAAGGTGGAGGACTCCCGGTACGCGCACCTGGTCTCCATAGACGCCCTGCGCGTCGTCTCGGGGCTCATAAACCGCAACGCCGGGTTCATGGACGACGTGCGCGTCCGCAAGGCGCTCAACCTCGCCGTGGACCGCGACAGGATGATAAACGAGGTCTTCAAGGGCTACGCGCACCCGGTGGCCGCGATGGCCCCGCCGTACTCCGGCGGCGCGCCGGAGGGGGTCGAGCCGTACCCGCACGACCCGGCGGAGGCCGGGCGGCTCCTCTCGGAGGCCGGCTGGCCCGAAGGCCGCGCCCTGCGGCTCGCGACCACCTCCGACGTGGAGGCCGTGGCCCGGAGGATGGCCGGGGACTTCCGGGACTCGTTGGGCATCGAGGTGGAGATCGTCGAGATACCGGACGAGGACCTCATACCCGCGCAGAAGGCGCTGGTGGAGAAGAACCTGCCGCTGCCGTTCGACGTGCTGGCCCACGCCTGGTTCGACCTGGCGGCGGGCTACCCGCCGGCGGTCATCCACCGCGAGTACTTCCACTCCGCGGGCGCGTTCCGGGCCGGTCCTCCTCTCGAAGAGTTCGAGGAGCTCATGGGCCGCTCCGTCGTGGAGACCGACGGGCAGAAGCTGGGCGAGCTCGGCAAACAGATAGACAGGCTCGTCCACGACGAGGCGCTCAACGTCTTTCTGTGCTGCCCTATGGCGCTGGTCGCCGTCAACAACGAGGTCAAGTTCACCGGCCACGCCGCCACGCTGGAGCTTGCGGAGACCGAGGTCGGTGAAGGACACTGGTCGCGGCGCAACAACGACTGAACAGAGAGGAGAACATTGGAACCCATAAAGTCCGTAACGCTCGCGGAGGCGCAGGGCATCCTCTCCGCCGCCGAGGAGAAGGCGCGGGAGATCGGCCAGCCGATGAACATCGCGGTCGCGGAGGTCGGCGGCAACCTGAAGGCCTTCTACCGTATGGAGGAGGCCTGGCTCGCCAGCATCTCCATCGCCATAGACAAGGCCTTCACCGCAGCTTCCCTGGGGCTCTCGACTCAGGATCTGGCAGGCATGGCGCAGCCCGGCCAGCCGCTCTTCGGCATCAACACGACCAATGGCGGCCGGATCGTGATCTTCGATGGCGGTATCCCGCTGATGCGCGACGGTAACGT
>JACCZN010000184.1 GCA_013695915.1 Rubrobacter sp. | reverse complement strand
TTGTCGTAGAGGATCTCTGCGGTGATGCGCCGGAGGCCCTCGGCGCGGCCGACCTCGAGTAGCTGTCCGAGGAGCAGGGTGCCGAGTCCCTGGCGCTGGAACCGGTCGCTTATGAGGATGGAGTACTCGGCCTGGTTGTGGACACCGCCGTGCTTGGAGAGGCGCCCGACGCCCATGATCTCGGCTTCCCCCGTCTCGGGGTCCTTCCTTTCGGCGACGAGGGCCATCTCCCGATCGTAGTCTATAAAGCAGATACGGGTGAGGCGCTCGTGGGCGGTGCGCTGGTCGAGGTTCATCATGTGGAAGTAGCGCATGTAGATGCTCTGCTCGGAGAGGGCCTCGTGGAACCTGACCATGAGGGGCTCGTCCTCGGGCCTTATCGGGCGCACCGTGACGGGCGTGCCGTCGTCGGTCTCCAGGTGCTCCACGTACTGCGTCGGGTAGGGGCGCACGGCGGGCTCGGGTAGGTCCTCCTCCACCGTCTCCGGGTCGTGCTCCACGACCCGCGCGTCGAGCGCCAGGAGCCTCTCGGAGGAGGCCAGGAGCGGGTTTATGTCAAGCTCCGCTACGAACGGCTGCTCGACGACGAGCTGGGAGAACCGTACCAGGAGCTTCTCGAGCTCGCCCATGTCTATCGGCTCCTGTCCCCGGACGCCCTTGAGGGCCTCGGAGACGCGGGTCTCCTCCATCATCCTACGCGCCAGCGTAGTGTTCAGTGGCGGCAGTGCCAGGGAACGGTCCCGGTAGACCTCGACCAGGCTCCCGCCGGAGCCGAAGAGGAGTACGGGGCCGAACTGCGGGTCGAGGCTGCTGCCGAGGATGAGCTCGTATCCCTTGAGGTCTATCATGGGCTGCACGGTCACGCCGCCGAAGTTCCCGGCGCCCGCCTTCTCCTCGACGGAGCGCTCCATCCTCTCGTACGCTTCGCGGACGGCCTCCGCGTCACTGAGGCCGAGCTCCACACCGCCGACGTCGGTCTTGTGGGTCACGGTCTCGGAGTGGAGCTTCAGGACGACCGGGTAGCCGAGCCGGCTGGCGCGCTCCACGGCCTCCCCGACGTCCCGGGCTACGAGGGTCTCGACGGTCGGTATGCCGTAGGCGGAGAGCAGCTCCTTGGACTCGAACTCGGTCAGGATGGTGCGCCCGGAGTCGCGGGCTTCGGAGATGATCTCCTCTGCCTTCTGGCGATCCAGCGTGTCGTCGCCGTCGACGTCCCTCTCGGGGGTCTCGTAGATGCTGCGGAGGTTATAGGTGTAGCGCCACATGTTGTCGAAGGCCTCGGCGGCGGTGTCCGGGTAGTCGAAGGTCGGGATGCCCGCGCGGTTCAGGATGTTCTGCCCGGCGGAGACCTCGGGGCCGCCCATCCAGCTCGCGAGTACGGGCTTGCCGGTCGACCGGGCATAGGGCTCCAGCTTCTCGGCGGTACCCGTGGGGTTTGTCATGTCCTGGGGCGTCAGGATCACGAGCAGCCCGTCGCTCTCGGGGTCTTTTGCGGCTGTGGCGAGGGTCTGTGCGTACCGGTCGGGGTCGGCGTCCCCGAGGACGTCTATTGGGTTGCCGTGACTCCAGGGCGCGGGCAGGAACCCATCGAGCTCCTGCATGGTACCCTCGGAGATCTCGGCCAGCTCCCCGCCGCCCCGGATGAGGGCGTCGGTGGCGAGCACGCCCGGCCCACCGGCGTTGGTGACGACGGTGAGGCGCGGTCCTTTGGGCCGCGGCTGCTTGCCGAGGACCTCGGCCATGTCGAAGAGCTCGGAGATGCTGTCTACCCGCAGGACGCCGCTCCTGCGGAACGCGGCGTCGAGCACCTCGTCGGAGCCGGTGAGAGCGCCGGTGTGGGAGGCGGCGGCCTTCCCGGCGGCCTCCGTGCGCCCGGCCTTTATGACGATTATGGGCTTGGTGAGCGCGACCTCGCGGGCGGCGGAGAGGAAGGAACGGGCATCGCCGATGGACTCCATGTAGAGGACGATGCTCTTGGTCTTCGGGTCGTCGCCGAGGTAGTAGATGAGGTCTCCCCAGCCCACGTCCATCATGGAGCCGACGGAGACGAAGGCCGAGAAGCCGATGTTCTCCTGGAAGCTGCGGTCGAGGATGGCGGTTAGGAGCGCCCCGCTCTGGCTCAGGACGCCGACGCTGCCGGGCCGGGCCATCGAACCGGCGAAGGTGGCGTTCAGGCCGTCTGTGGGGTTCATCACGCCGAGGCAGTTGGGGCCCATGATCCTCATGTCACCCTTACGAGCTTCTTCCATGACCCGGCGCTCGAGCTCCGCTCCCTCGGGACCGACCTCCTTGAAACCGGCGGAGATCACGATGGCCCCCGGCACGCCGGCCTCGACGCACTCGGAGATCACGTCCGGCACGCCCGGTGCGGGCGTCACGATAACGGCCAGGTCCACCTGCTCGGGCACGTCCTTTATGCTCGAATAGGTCCTTATGCCGAGCACGTTCGGACGCTTCGGGTTTATGGGGTAGACCGTGCCGCCGAAGGGGTTGCTGACCAGGTTCCACATGATGGTCCGACCGACGCTACCTACCCTCTCCGAAGCCCCGACGACCGCCACCGTCTCCGGCTTGAAGATAGCGTCCAAAGGCTGCCGCTCGTAACCTAGCACGTCGTGGGCCGGGTCCGTGTTCTTGAACTTCCTCATCTACCGCTCCTCTTGGAGATCCTGAATCTCCCGCAAAATAGCTACTTCCAGAGTATATATCGCGCCCCCCCGGAGAGGACCACCGATTATGTACTCTGTACACCTATATTCTTAACACATCTAAAGGTCTGGGGGCGTGATCCGGACTACTTCCGGACCGCCTTGCGCGGGGGTCCTTCTGAGCTTCTGATGCCCTGGAAGCTCTCTCCTGTAACATGGACGCATGATACCCGTAATGCTGGACGTGGACCCCGGCCACGACGACGCCGTGGCGATCATGCTCGCCTGCGGGGCGACGGAGCTAGAGGTGCGGGCGGTCACCACCGTCGCGGGGAACGTACCGCTGGAAAAGACTACCCGCAACGCCCTGCGGGTTCTGACCTTTCTCGGCTGCTCGGAGATACCGGTAGCCGCCGGGGCCGGAGCGCCGCTCGAACGGCAACTCGTGACCGCGGAGCACGTCCACGGCCAGAGCGGGCTCGACGGGGTGAAGTTACCGGAGCCGGGCTTCGAGCCGGACGGGCGCGGGGCGCTACGCCTCATGGCCGAGGTGGTTAGAGGCTCGTCGGAGCCTGTCGCCCTGATCCCTACGGGCCCGCTCACCAACGTCGCGGCCTTTCTACGGGAGTGCCCGGAGCTCCGGAGCGGAGTGGAGCGTGTAGTGCTCATGGGCGGGAGCCACGGCCCCGGCAACACTACCCCGGCCGCCGAGTTCAACGCGTACGTGGACCCGGAGGCCGCGCGGGCCGTCTTCCGTTCCGGTTTGCCCGTTACGATGGTCGGTCTCGACGTGACCCGGAAGGCCGTGGCTGGTCCGGGAGAGCTGCAGGCTCTGCGGAACCTCGGCAGGGTGGGGAACGCCGCCGCGGACCTCGCGAGCTATGGCTTCGGTGGTAGCGCCGGTTCCGGTCCCATCCACGACGCCGTGGCCGTGGCCGCTGTGGTAGAGCCGGGCCTGTTGGAGACCCGCCCGGCATACGTGGATGTGGAGTGCGAGGGTGGCATCACCTGCGACGAGACCGTCTGTGACTTCGCGGGCGTGGCCGGAGAGCCGCCGAACGCCGGGGTCGGCCTGGACCTCGACCCGGAGCGCTTCTTCGAGCTCCTGTACCGCTCCCTGAAAAACCTCCAGGAGGCTGGAAGCGGTCCGGCTTCCTAGAAGAGGAAGCGCTGGACTATGCTCCGGGGGCTCCGGGAGTTGCTCTCGATGGCGGCCGAGGTAGCCACGACCCCCGCCAGGAGGGCGATAGAAGAGGAGCCGAAGACCTTGATCAGCCGCTGCGCCGTAGCCGCCTCTTGCGGGGTCTCCGGGGCAGGGTCCGTTCCGGACTCGACCGGCGGTGCGCTCTCCCAGTCCTGCCGGGCGATCCTCGCTCCCAGCAGCCCGGAGGCGACGGAGGTGATGACCGCGCCGCCGAGCAGGAGGTTCTTCAGGCTGACCAGGCTGCTCGCCTCCACGCCGAGATCTCCATCCGCCGAACGGATGCCGCCCTTTCTCCAGGTGAGCACCGTAGCGGCCATCGCCGCAGCGTTGACCGCAGTGAACCGGCCCCAGGACTCGTTTACAACCCGGCCGCGCTCCCGCTTCGAGCTGATCCTCTGCACCGTCGGGTTCAGCGCGACCTGACCGAAAACATTACCCCCGAGCCAGGTAGCCAGCCCCAGCTCGTGGGCGATCCTGCTCAGCGTGGAAGCTTCATGGTGCATCTGGTAGATCCTCTCTTCGGAGTTAGAAGGAGTACAGTACCCTGCGACGCTGCCCCGCCAAACAGGGCCGCTCGCGGAGCGGAGAGCCGGGTCTTCCGTACAGCTTACGCTTCCCTGGCGTAGTGCTCGTTTATGTACTCTACGATGTCGTCGGACTCGGGCATCATCACGTTCCGGTCGGTGTCCACGAGGAACGGTACCTTCTGCTCGCCGGAGATCTTCTTCAATACCTCCGTCGACCTCTGGCCGGGCTCGGCGGAGTGGGCGATCCAGCTCAGCCCCAGTTCGCTCAGCCGCGCCCGCACCTTCTGGCAGAAGGGACAGCCTTCTTTCTGGTATATCTCGAGCATCCGGTGCTCCTTTGCTCTCGTTGGCAACTCTCCTCCACCCTAGCACGCGACCTGCCACGAGAGAGCCCCGGCCGTGTAAAGCGACCGGGGCTCTCTTTTACTGCGGGGATCTGCCGGAGGCTCTTTTAGGCCGCCTCGTTCTCCATCTCCTCGGTGTAGCTGCCGGAGCGGGCTGCGCCGTTCATCTTCGCGCGGTGCAGGAAGATGCGCTGCGCCTCCTCGACCCTGGAGGGGTCCCCGCCCCAGGTCTTCATCGGCACGTCCTGGAGCGCGCGGGCGTAGGAGAAGCTGAGCTCCCACGGCCACGGCCCGTGCTGCCTCGCCCGGTCGTTCATCGCGTTCAGGTGCGCGGTGGCCTGCAAGTCGGACTGGCCGCCGGAGAGGAACGCGATGCCGGGGACCGCCGCGGGCACCGTTCGCAGGAGGCACTCCACCGTGTAGCGGGCCACGTTATGTACCTCCGCCTGGTGCGGGGCGTCCTTGCCGGAGATGACCATGTTCGGCTTCAGGATCATGCCCCTGACGTCCACGTTCTGCCGGTGGATCTCGTCGAACGTGCTGTGGAGGGTGTTCAGCGTGACCTCGTAGGACTTCTCGATGGAGTGGGTGCCGTCTATGAGCACCTCGGGCTCGACTATCGGGACGAGGTCCTGCTCCTGACAGAGGGCGGCGTAGCGGGCCAGCGCGTGGGCGTTGGCGTCGATGCACCGCTGGGTCGGGATGCCCGTGCTCTCGTCGATGGTAATAACGGCCCGCCACTTGGTAAAGCGCGCGCCCAACGCCCGGTACTCGGAGAGGCGCTCCCGCAGGCCGTCGAGGCCCTCGGTGACCTTCTCGCCGGGGGAAAGCGCCAGATCCTTGGCCCCGCCGTCCACCTTTATCCCCGGTATAATGCCCTGGTCCTCCAGCACCTGCGGGAAGGGCTTGCCCTCCGAGGACTTCTGGCGGATGGTCTCGTCGAACATAATAACGCCGGAGAGGTAGCTTCCGACGCCCGGGGTGGTGAAGAGCATCTCCCGGTAGGCCCGGCGGTTGTCCTCTGTATCACCTATCCCGGCGGCGCTGAACCTCTTTGCTATGGTGCCGAAGCTCTCGTCGGCGGCCAGGATGCCCCGGCCCGCCGGGACCATCTCCCGCGCCGTATTCTCCAACGTCTCCACGGTCTTTGGGTCCATGGATCTCCTCCTTGTCTCACTTTCTCGTAGAACCAACGATAACAGAGGACTCCACGCCCCCGCCAGACGTGTAACTACTGGCCGGAGACCCAGCCGCCCTCGCTCGCGAGCAGCCGGCTCAGGCTCTCCAGCTTGTCCGCGATGGGCTTCCCGGTGCCGGTACCAGAGACCTCCTGTACCTGCCGCCCGAGCGTGCTGAGGAGCCCGCCGATTACCATGCCGTCCAGAGGGTCCCGGCTGAGCTCGGTGCTCAGGGCCGCCAGGTTGTCGGAGATCGGCACGAGCTCCGGGTTGTCCGTGGCCGCGAGCTTCTTCTGCCAGCCGTCCACCTCGCCGACCGCGCGGTCGAGCGCGATCTGTAAGACCCCTTCGCGCAGGGTCGAGACCGTCGAATCTACCTGTTCAGGCCTTATCTCGTTCTCCGCCACCGTGTGACTCCTCCTGCCGTTATCGGAAACGTCTCCTCTGCGTCCGACGGCCTCTGTGCCGGGACCGCAGACCGCACATTCTATGGCCTATCGTCATTGCGTGCCGGTGGACGCCTCCTGCCACTCTCTTCCCCGGAGCGTGACCCGGCCAAACACCTCCCGGTGCAGGCTCTGCCGGGGCACCGGGGCGCGGCCCGTATGGTAGGTTCTGTTCGAGCACCCCGGGTGCTCCGGACGCGAGCTACCGCTACAGGGAGAGGACCATCATGGCAAACCGCCTGGCGAGGGAGACCAGCCCTTACCTGCTCCAGCACAAGGACAACCCCGTGGACTGGTACCCGTGGGGCGAGGAGGCGCTGGAGAGGGCGCGGGCCGAGGACCGGCCGATACTGCTCTCCGTAGGCTACTCGGCCTGCCACTGGTGCCACGTCATGGAGCGGGAATCCTTCGAGGACGAGGGCATCGCCTCTCAGATGAACGAGAGCTTCGTGAACATAAAGGTGGACCGGGAGGAGCGGCCGGACATAGACTCCATCTACATGTCGGCGGTCCAGGCCCTGACCCGCCACGGCGGCTGGCCGATGACGGTCTTCCTGACCCCCGACGGCACCCCGTTCTACGGCGGCACCTACTTCCCCCCGGAGCCGCGCCACGGCATGCCCTCCTTCCCCCAGCTCCTCTCCAGCGTCTCCAACGCCTACACGGAGCGCCGGGAGGAGGTGCTGCGGAGCGCCGAACAGGTCCGCGAGTTCCTCCAGGCCTCCACGAGCGCGGCCATCCCGAAGGCCGAGGAGACCGCCGGATCCGGTCTCCTGAACGCCGCCGCCCGCGGGCTGCTCTCGCAGGTAGACGACCGCTTCGGCGGCTTCGGTGGCGCGCCCAAGTTCCCCCAGACCATGAACCTCGAGGTACTGCTGCGCTACCACTACCGCACCGGCGACCGGGCCGCACTCTCGGCGGTCGAGAAGACGCTGCGGTCGATGGCGGAGGGCGGCATCTACGACCAGCTCGGCGGCGGGTTCTCCCGGTACTCCGTGGACCAGTACTGGCTCGTACCGCACTTCGAGAAGATGCTCTACGACAACGCGCTGCTGGTCAGGATCTACCTGGAGACCTACCAGGC
>JACCZN010000177.1 GCA_013695915.1 Rubrobacter sp. | reverse complement strand
GTCCTCGCGGAACGAGGCCTCGGCCGTGACGTCGCCCTCGTCGACCCCGAGCCTGTCGGCGGTTATCTCCCGGATCTTCTCTAGTATCTGCTCGCGCTCCATGCCCCGCCTCCTTGAAGTTACAACTGCCTGCTATCCGTGATACCTGCACGGCGGAGACCATCGCTGGCTCCGCGCGTAGTCTATCTACCAAGATACACTACTGCATGGCCATCCCGCCATCCACCGCGAGGGTCTGCCCCGTGATGTACCCGGCACCTTCCCCCGCGAGGAAGGCTACCATCTCGGCCACCTCTTCGGCCTCCCCGAACCGGCCCATCGGTATCTGACCCCGTATCTGGTCCTTTACGGATTCCTCGAGCCCGCCGGTGAGCTCCGTCTCCACGTATCCGGGCGCCACGGCGTTGACCGTTATGCCCCTCGCGGCGACCTCCCGGGCGACGCTCCTGGTAAGGCCCAACAGACCGGCCTTGGAGGCCGCGTAGTTGGCCTGTCCCGCGTTGCCGAGGATCCCCACCACCGAGCTTATGTTTATTATCCTACCCCATCTGGCCCTCACCATCGAGCGCAGGACGGCCTGCGTACACAGGTACGCGCCCTTGAGGTTGGTCTCCATTACCTCGTCGAACTCCGGCTCTTTCATCCGGAGCATTATGTTGTCCCGCGTGGTACCGGCGTTGTTGACTAGGATCTCCGGCTTCCCGAACGCCGCCTCGACACCCTCGAAGAGCGCGGCGACGTCCCCGGCGCTCGCCACGTCTCCCCTGAAGACCTCGCACTCCGCGCCCGCATCCCGCACCAGAGCGGCGGTCTCTTTCGCGGCCTCGTCGTTGGCGCGGTAGGAGACGGCGACCTTTGCCCCCTCCCGCGCGAGCTTCACGGCTATGGCCCGGCCTATGCCGCGCCCGCCGCCGGTTACGACGGCCACCCTTCCCTGCATGCGCCCCTCCCCTACTCTCTGTCGGCGAAGGCGAACATAAGCTCCGCCTCGCACACCCGCTCGCCGTTCACGGACGCCGAGCCCTTGCCCCGGCCGACGGTGCCCTTGAGGCGGGAGATCTCGACCTCCATCCTCAGGGCGTCACCGGGCACGACCTGCCGCCGGAACCGGACGCCGTCGATGCCCGCGAAGAGCGCGAGCTTCTGCCGGTACTCCTCTTTGGCCATCACGCCGACGGCCCCGACCTGTGCCAGGGCCTCAACTATGAGTACACCCGGCATCACGGGGTAGTCCGGGAAGTGTCCCTGGAAGAAGGGCTCGTTCTGGGTAACGTTCTTGAGGCCCACGGCCCGGACGCCGGGATCCAACTCCTCCACCCGGTCCACGAGCAGGAACGGATACCGATGGGGTATGAGAGCCCGGATGCCGGCCGCCTCCAGCGGCAGCTCCAGCGTCAAGAGAGGAGCTCCCCGGCCTTGCGGCCCTCTATCCCGACCTCCTTGAAGTCCCGCAACATCCTCACTAGCGTCCCGTCCTCCCCCGCCTCTACTATCTCTTCCACGCCGAGCTCTGCGAACCGCTCCACCACCGCCACCCAGCGTACCGGGGAGAGCATCTGGTTGCGGAGGGCGAGCCGCACATCGTCGGCCTTCGCCAGCACCGCCCCATCCGTCGCGCTGACCATCGGCACCTCGGGGTCCCGGAGCTCCACCTGTGAGAGCAACTCGTCCATCCCCCGCGCCGCCCCGGCCATGAGCGGCGAGTGAAAGGCCCCGGCGACCTCGAGCTCGAACTTCCTGCCGCCCACGGTCCCGGAGACCTCCTCCAGAGCCTCGGGCTCGCCGGAGACCACCGTCTGGCGCGGGGTGTTGTAGTTCGCGACGACGACCACCCGGTCCGCCGCCGAGATACCGGCCACCGCTTCCGTCACCTCCCGAAGCCCGGCCCCGACGAGAGCCGTCATACCGCCCGGGTGCTCCCGCGAGGCGGCCATCATCAGCCGGTCCCGCTCCGCCACGAGTCGCATGCCGTCCTCCAGGCTCAGAGCCCCGGCGGCGTAGGCCGCGGTGTACTCCCCCAGGGAGTGCCCCGCCACCACGTCCGGCTCGACGCCTCTCTCCCGCAGCCGATGAAATAGCTCCACGGAGGAGGCGAAGACGGAGAGCTGGTACGGGGTCTCGCCTTCGCCCGCGACCCGGCGCAACGCCTCCTCCACCTCTCCGGAGACCTCTCCTCCCCGGCTCCCCTGTCCGGGGAACACCACGCCCCGACGTATCGCCAACCCCTCTCCCCTCTATACCCTGTACAGGTTCGCCGCCCACGTGAGCCCGGACCCGAAACCGACGGTTATCACGTACCGTCCCGGATCTAGCTTCTCGAAGATCTCCGGGTACGAGAGCGGGATGCTCGCCGCCGAAGTATTCCCGAACCGGTCCACGTTTACCACGATACGGTCCTCCGGGAGGTCCAACTTCCGGGCCGCCGCCTGTATTATGCGTGCATTTGCCTGGTGCGGCACTATGTACTGCACGTCTTCCAGGGTAATGCCGTTGCGCGCGACGAGCTTCTCGACCATCTCCGGGATTATGCGGACGGCGAACTTGAAGACCTCGCGGCCGTTCTGGTAGAGCTTCTGCTCCCCGCCGGGGTGCCCGGCGCGCAGCAGCGGCGCCATGCGCCCGTCGGCCCCGAGTATGTGGTCCACGAACCCGGACTCCCCGCCGCCCCGGTCCAGGACCACCGCCCCGGCGCCGTCCGCGAAGAGCACGCTCGTCGAGCGCTCCTTCTCATCCACGACCTCGGTCATGGCGTCCGCGCCGATCAGGAGCACCCGGTTCGCGGCTCCGCTCGCCAGCATGGAGCTCGCCACGGAGGCCCCGTAGGAGAACCCGGCGCAGGCCGCGGCGAGGTCCATCGCCCCGACCCCCGGGGCGCCTATCGCCTCCCCGACCAGGCACGCCACCGAGGGCATCGACTCCGGCGCTGTGGAGGTGGCGCAGAGGATCAGGTCCACGGAGGAGCCGTCGGCTCCGGCGTTCGCGAGGGCTTCTCTGGAAGCGTCCACGGCGAGCGTCACGCAGTCCTCGCCCTCGGCCACGAACCGCCGCTCCTCTATGCCGGTACGGTCCACGATCCACTGGTTGTCCGTCTCTATGATGCCCTCGAGGTCGGCGTTGGTCACGACCCGGCCCCCGAGGGCGCTCCCGACCCCGATTATCTTGCCGACCGGGCCGTTCAAGTCGCCTCCTCACTGGCGAGCTTCGACAGCGCCGCCTCGAGGTCCCCGGCGAGGCCCGCGCCGGCGCGCGAGATGCCGAGCAGGGCGTTCTCGACGCCCCGAGCCTCCGAGTTGCCGTGCCCGATGACCACGGAGCCCTTGACGCCCAGGAGGAAGGAGCCCCCGTAGTTCTCCGGGTCCACCTGCTCCCGGACGCCCCGGAACCGCGGGCGGAGAATGCCCGCCGCCAGTTTGGTCAGGGTGCTGCCCGTAAGCGCCGAGCGGACCATGCCGAGTATCTCTTTGGAGACACCCTCGGCGGTCTTCAGGACGATGTTGCCGGTAAAGCCGTCCGTAACCAGCACGTCGGCGACGCCGCGCCCGATCTCCCGGCCCTCGATGTTACCGGTGAACTCTATGCCCTCGTGGCTCTCCATCAGCCTGTAGGCCTCCTTGGCCAGCTCGTTCCCCTTACCCGGCTCCTCGCCGACGTTGATCAGGGCTACCCGCGGCCGGTGGCCGAGGTTCAGGTAACGCTCCGCGAACACGCTCCCAAGGATAGCGAAGTTCAGGAGGTCCCGCGGGCGGCAGGAGACGGTAGCCCCCGCGTCGAGGAGCAGCACCGGCGAGTGGAAGGGTAGCATCGTAGCGATGGCGGGCCTCCGGCAGTTCTCCAGACGCCCGAGGCCCAGGAGCGCCGCACCCACGGTAGCCCCCGTGCTCCCGGCGGAGAAGAAAGCATCGGCCTCGCCAGCCTTGATCAAACCCGCAGCAACCGCAACGCTGGTCCCCGGACGGGAGCGGAGCACCGCCGCCGGGTCCTCGTGCATCTCTATCCTGCCCCGAGCCTCCTGAAACGAGACGTTCTCCGGGACCTCCCCGCCCGCGCTCCGCTCCACGACCTCCCGGTCGCCCACCAGGACGACCTCGTCCCCGGCCAGCCTGCGGGCCGCCCCGAGAGCCCCGGAGACCACCGCGCCCGGCGCGTTGTCCCCGCCGAGCGCGTCGACCGCGATGCGCATCCTAGAGGTCCCGGAACACTACGGCGCGTCCCGCCGTCCGTGTGCTACTCGGTAGCCTCGACGGCGACGACGTTACGGCCGTTGTAGGTGCCGCACTCGGCGCAGACGCGGTGGGGCCGGCTCGGGGACCCGCACGTCGGGCACGTCACGAGCTTGGGCCCCTGCAGGGCGTGGTGCGACCGCCGCTGGTCCCGGCGCGCCTTGGACGTCTTTTTCTTCGGTACCGCCATCTCTGTTACCTCCGTCTGTTAGTGGTCGTGGTGTCTAGAAGCCCGAGGCGAAGAGGCCGTCGAGCCCGCGCCAGCGGGGGTCCACCGCGCCTGCCTCCCGGCGGGGAAGGACAGGCTCTGTGCCGGGGGCGAAGACCTGTAGCGGTACCTCGGCCGGCAGGGCCCTCTCCGTGAACCGTTTGAGGTCGAGGACCCAGTTCTCCACGGAGAGCTCGAAGTCGCTCGAGGCCGAGAGGAAAGCCATCTCGGAGAACTCGAGCGGCAGCTCGACCGGCTCCAGCGTACGGTCGCAGGTGGTATCCACGTCGCACCGCACGGAGAGCTCCAGGTGTACGCCGTCGGGCAGGCGCGTGATGCCGATGTTGGCCAGGGCTTCCCCCGTCACGTGCCGCCGGCCGTAGAGGTCGAAAGGCTCGACCTCGTACCGGGCTTCCATCTCGTCTTTCTCGGCGACCTCGAGATCCGGCCGCCAGAGGTCTATCATGTGTTCCATACGCGTATTCTACTCCTCCGGGTCGCCCTGTAGCCGCGACCGCCCCCTCTGTACCGCACCCAGGAGCTTGCCCAGGTTCTCTTCGAGGTTCGCGAGGACCTCGTCGGCGTAGTCCTCGGCGCCGAGCCTTATCTCCCGCTCCCTGCGGCGGGACTCCTCCACGAGCTCCGCGGCCTGCTTCTCGGCCTGCTTGGTGATCTCCGCCTCCGAGGTCAGCTTCTCCGCCTCCTCCTGGGCCTGCCGGACGATGCGGTCGCTCTCGCTGCGGGCCTCGTCCAGCATGGACTGGCGCTCCTTGACGATCCAGCGGGCCTGCTTTAGCTCCTCGGGGATGGTCTGGCGCATCTGGTCTATGAGGTCGAACGCCGCGTCCCGGTCGACCATGGCCGTGTTGCCGAAGCCCGGGAAACTACGGGCGTCCTCAACTTGCTCCTCCAGCCTGTCTATCAACACCAGTACGTCCATCGGCAACCTACCCCTTGTTGTTCTCTAGTTCGTCGTTCGCACCGGAGCCCGCGCGCGCCCCGGCCCTCGCAGCAGAGCTCGCAGCGGAGTAGACCTCCTCTATGGTGCCGAGTATCTCCTCCGGCACGAACCTCTGCACGTCCCCGCCGAGGCTCGCTATCTCCCGCACGGCGCTCGAGGAGAGGAAGCTGTTCTCCGCCGCCGCCATGATAAACACCGTCTCGATGTCCGGGTTGAGGGTCCGGTTGAGCTGGGCCTGCTCGAACTCGGAGTCGAAGTCCGAGACCGCCCGCAAGCCTTTTACTATGGCGCGGGCGCCCTTCTCCCGGGCGAAGTTCACTAGGAGGCCCTGCATGACCTCGACGGAGACGTTGTCGAGGTCCGAGGTGACCTTGCTCACCAGCTGCGCACGGCCGTCGGGTGAGAGCCTCGGGTTCTTCTCCCGATTCCCCCCGACCGCCACTACGACGTGGTCGAAGATGCCCGCTGCGCGCCGGATCACGTCCAGGTGACCGACGGTGACCGGGTCGAAGCTACCCGGACAGACCGCCACGCTCATTGTAAGCTCTGATCTATCAAAGATGGTTACGACCGTGTCGCCGTAGCGACGCGTCACCCCTTTCGTGCTCTCCGCGGTGTCTCTGTGAGCGCCGCCGCTCTCGATTACAGCGCGGCCGCCGGATGCCAACAGGGCCGGCAGACGACCGAGGAGATCCCCGATTTCGTCCGGCGCGATTCTATATGGCGGGTCGACGAATATCAAACGGAACCTCTCGCCCCCCGCCTCCTCGAGCCTCTCTAGCACCGGACCGACCTCTCCCCGCACGACCTCGGCCCGGTCCTCGAGGCGTGCCCGGCGCAGGTTCTCCCTTATCGCCGCCACCGCCCTCCGGTCCCGCTCGACGAAGACGGCCCGCTCCGAGCCCCGGCTGAGCGCCTCTATGCCTAAAGCGCCGGTGCCCGCGTACAGGTCCAGGACCGCGCCGCCGTCGAAGAACTGCCCCAGGGAGTTGAAGAGGCTCTCCCGGACCCGGTCCGCCGTCGGGCGCACGCCCTCAGGGACGGGCGCGAGCCGGATGCTGCGGGCCG
>JACCZN010000150.1 GCA_013695915.1 Rubrobacter sp. | reverse complement strand
GGTCTTACTTGAGCTCGATCGTGGCGCCGGCCTCCTCGAGCTTGGCCTTGAGGGCCTCGGCGTCCTCCTTGGAGAGACCTTCCTTGACGGGGTTCGGGGCTTCGTCCACGAGGGCCTTGGCCTCCTTCAGGCCGAGACCGGTCGCACCCCGCACCTCCTTGATGACCTGTATCTTCTTCGCGCCGCCGTCGTTTATGACGACGTCGAACTCGGTCTGCTCCTCCTCGGCTGCGGCGGCGCCGTCAGCCGCGGGCGCTCCGGCGGGGGCACCCGCCGCGACCGCTGTGGCGGAGACGCCGAACCTCTCCTCCAGCGCCTTCACCAGCTCCGAAAGCTCGAGAACCGTCATGTTCTCGATGGTCTCCATCAACTCTTCCTGGTTTACTGCCATGTAGAGTCCTCCTGACTCGCTCTCTGTACACCGGCCGATCGTACACCGGCCGGTCGGTTTACTACTCGCCGCCTGAACTCTGCTTCTGCTCGGAGATCTGACCCAGCGCGACCACGAGACCCTGAACCGTGTTGTTCAGGACCGTTACGAAGCCGGTGAGCGGTGAGGAGATGCCACCCACGACCTGGGCAAGAAGCTGCTCGCGGCCCGGCAGCTTCGACAGCGCGACCACGTCTCCCTCGCTCAACACCCGGCCGCCGTCCAGGATGCCGCCCTTCACCCGGAACGACTCTACCCGGTCGGAGATCTCGGCCATGAGCTTTGCGCTCACTACCGGGTCCTCCGAGAAGGCTATAGCCGTCGGCCCGGAGAGGAACTCCGAGATGGCCTCCACACCGGCGGCGTTCGCCGCGCGGAGCGCCAGGGTGTTCTTCGTGACCACGAAGTCGACCCCGGCTTCCCGGCTCCTCTTCCGGAGCTGGTCGCTCTGGGCGACGTTGATCCCCTGGTAGTCCACGACCATCGCCGAGCTCTGCCCGAGCTTCCCGGTGAGGTCCTCTATTACCCTTGCCTTCTCTTCGCGGTTCATCCTGAGATAGCTCCTCTACGAGCCGAGACCCCGGGGCCGCAGGCACCCGGGGTCTCGTGGAGTCCCGAAGATCACTCTGCAACCTCGGCCGGGGCCCTCGGCTGTGCCTGTGGGCCATTAAACTCCAGGAGTCCCGGCTGTCTGTGGTCTCTGTGCTTTGTCTAAAGTCCGGGCGAGATACTAATCCTTCTCGGCGTTCGGGTCAACCTTTATCGACGGGCCCATGGTGCTGGTGAGCGCCACGGACTTGAAGTACCGGCCCTTGACCGGCGCGGGCCGCACCCTCTGAAGCTCCTCGCGCAGCGCGAAGTAGTTCTGGACGAGGCTATCGAGGTCGAAGGACTTCTTGCCGAGGATGCTGTGGATTATGCCGTACCGGTCCACCCGGTACTCGACCTTGCCCTTCTTTATATCCCCGACGGCCTGGGCCACGTCCTGCGTGACGGTCCCGCTCTTCGGGTTCGGCATCAGGCCGCGCGGCCCGAGCACCTGACCCAGGCGGCCCACCACCGACATCTGGTCCGGCGTGGCGACCGCCACGTCGAAGGCCATGAAGCCCTCGTCCCGGATGCGAGCCGCCAGGTCATCGGAGCCCACGACGTCGGCCCCGGCCTCCTCGGCCGCCCGGGCCTGCTCGCCCGCGGCGAAGACCGCCACGCGCCGGGTCTTCCCGGTGCCGTTCGGCAGCATAAGGGTGCCACGTACCATCTGGTCCGCCCGCCGGGGGTCGACGTTCAGGTTTACGTGAGCCTCTACGCTCTCGTCGAACTTCGCCCCTTCGAGCCCCTTCAGGAGCTCCAGCGCCTCCCGGGGCGAGTGAAACCGCTCCCGGTCTACCTGCGTTCTCTGTTCCAGAAGCCTCTTACCCATCGACTGTTATCCCCATGCTCTTAGCTGTACCCTCGACGATCCTGGACGCGCCATCGAGGTCCGCGGCGTTCAGGTCCGGCATCTTGGTGCGCGCTATCTCCTCGACCTGCTCGCGGCTGACCGTACCGACCTTGGCCCGGTGCGGCTCGCCGCTGCCCGTCTCGATACCGGCGGCCTGCTTGAGGAGGAACGTCGCCGGCGGCGTCTTGGTTATGAACGTAAACGACCGGTCGTTGTAGACCGTGATCTCCACGGGTACGACCGTGCCCATCTGGTCCCGGGTCGCGTCGTTGAACTGCCGGACGAACTCCCCGATATTTACCTGCGCCTGACCGAGCGCGGGACCCACGGGGGGCGCCGGGTTGGCCTGCCCCCCCGTGATCTGCAACTTCAGTTTCCTTACGACCTGCCGGCCGCGTCCTCTACCCATTTTTCTACCTCTCGTCTGTCTGTGGAGCTCCGCCGGTTAGAGCTTCGCTACCTGGTTGAAGGAGAGCTCGACCGGCGTCTCCCGGCCGAATATCGAGACCATCACCTTGAGCCGCGACTGGTCCACGTTTATGTCCGAGATCGCACCCGTAAAGTCCGCCAGCGGACCGGAGATGACCTTTACCGTCTCCCCGACGCTGTAGTCTACCGTGGTCTTGACCTTCTCCCGGGTCTCGGCCTCCTCCGGGCGCAAGAGCCGCTCGACCTCCGAGCGCGAGAGCGGCATCGGCTTGTCCCCCGCGCCCACTATCTGGGTCACGCCCGGCGTCTGCCGCACGAGCCTCCAGGTCTCGTCGTTCAGGTCCATGTTCACCAGGATGTAGCCCGGGAACTGCCGCTGGAGCGTGGGAACCTTCTTGCCGTCCTTGATCTCTATGACGCTCTCCGTCGGGATGCTTATGTCCCCGAAATGCCGGTCCAGGCTGAAGGACTCGATCCGGCGCTGCATCGTCGTGCGCACCTTGTTCTCGTGCCCGGAGTATGTATTGACGACGTACCACTTCTTCAAGACGAACGAACTCCTAGATCTGCCGTTCCCGGACTAGAGAAAGACGAGGCGTGCGAGGCTCTGGAAGACAAAGTCCCAGGCCGCTACGTAAACGCCGAGGATGAAGACGACGATAAGGACGACCGCGGTGCTCTGGCGCAACTGCTCCCGGCCCGGCCAGTTCACCTTCTTGAGCTCGCCGCGGACACCGCGCACGAACTCGCCGATGCGGCCCCGCCGCTTCTTGTCCTGGCTTTTCTTGGCCCCTCCGGCGCTCTCGGGGGCTACGCTCCTTCTGTTTCCCATCACTTCCTCATCTGGTGTGCTCTCTGGCCCGGTGCAGCAGGGCAGGAGGGACTCGAACCCCCGACCTGCGGTTTTGGAGACCGCTGCTCTTCCAACTGAGCTACTGCCCTATGTCCCGGCGGACGGCCCGTGCCGGCGAGCCTCGCCTGCTACCTCGTCTCCCGGTGTGCCGTGTGACTCCTGCACCACGGGCAGAACTTCTGTAGCTGGATGCGGTCCGGGGTGTTGCGCCGGTTCTTACGGCTGTGATAGTTCCGACGCTTGCACTCGTCGCAAGCCAGCGTTACCAATTGTCGCACAGCGCTCCTCTCACGTACAGGGGCGAGGCCCGCAGCCCCGCCCCTGTACCGCGAATATTCTTGTTTTTTACTCTACTATCTCGGTGACGACGCCAGCACCAACGGTGCGACCACCCTCGCGGATGGCGAAGTTCAACCCCTCGTCCATCGCGATAGGCGAGATCAACTCCACGTTCATTACCGTGTTGTCCCCCGGCATCACCATCTCTACTCCTTCTTCCAGCGTGATCTCACCCGTCACGTCCGTGGTCCTGAAGTAGAACTGTGGCCGGTAGTTGCCGAAGAACGGCGTATGCCGCCCCCCCTCTTCCTTGCTGAGCACATACACCTCGGCCTTGAACCTGGTGTGCGGCGTTATGGTCCCGG
>JACCZN010000136.1 GCA_013695915.1 Rubrobacter sp. | reverse complement strand
GGGTGGTCGGCTACTTCCTGGGCTCCAACCGGCTGGGGACCGCCGCGATAATCGTCTCCGTGGCCGTGCTGTTCTTCTCGCTCGCCGCGACCCAGGGGATCATCCCCGGCTTCGAGACGGACCGCGGTCTCCCCGCCGTGGAGCCCAGGGCGGGCGACTAGGTGCCGGACTGCTCGTAGAGAGCCCGGCCTTCGGCCGGTATACTGGTCCGTAGTATGGACCGAGTAAGGCTCACACCCCCCGGAACGGACGGCGCGCGCGGCGCAAAGGCCCGGCTGTACCTCCGCTGGATGCCCCACCTGGGAGCAGAGGCCGTCGCCCTCTACGAGCTGCTCCGGGTGCTGCCGGAGGTCGGCATCGACGCCGTGGACCCGGAGGAGCTGGCCGAGGTCCTGCGCTCCACGCCGGAGAGCGTCCAGGAGGCCTTCGAGACCCTGCTCGAGGCCGGGTTCCTCGTGGAGCGCGAGGGCTGGCTGGAGGCCCTGGACCACCCGCCCGCCCGCGCGGCCTCGAAGGAACCGGAGGCCGGGCCGGAAGCCCATCCCGAGAGAGCCCCGGAGACCGCCGGAGACGGGCGCGAGGCTCCGGGCCGCGGCGTGCAGGTCGTGCGGGCGGAGCCCGAGGGCGTCTCGCCGGACGACTACTTCCGGTTCATGGGGAGCCTTCCGGCGCCGCACATCCTGGAGTTCCTGAACAGCTACTGCGGCCGGGACGGGGTCGCGCCGGACGTGGTGCGGGAGGCGCTGCGGATAGCCAGCGAGCGGGACGCCCGCCGGGTAGGCTACGTCCGGAGCATCCTGGAGCGCTGGGTCGAGCGGGGGGTAAAGACCGTCGAGGACGTGGAGCGCTTCGAGAAGGACCGCAGGCTCCGGCTGGTCGAGCAGAGCGGGGCCGTGAAGGGCGGGGCGTTGCAGATAAGAGAGGGGGTGCGAGGTGGAGAGGATCGGCGACCTGCTGCCGGATTCAAGGAAGGTTACGAGTGGTTCTTCGGGGAGTAGGGACTCGGCCCTCCGGCTGGACGACCAGGTCTGTCCCCACTGCGGCCGGGGGTTGCAGGCCGAGTGGGTCGAGTTCCCCCCGGCCCTCCAGAGGAAGTTCGGCAAGATGGGCGAGTGGGACTACCACCCCTGCACGCCCGAGTGCGAGAAGAAGAACGAGCAGCGCGAGTGGGAGCTCATGCGCCGGGACGCCCGCGTGGAGAATCTGCAGGATAAGAGCGGCCTCTCAAAGCGCATGAGGAACTACACCTTCGCGAACTTCAAGCCCTTCGTCAGCCCCGGCGCCACGAAGGCGGCCGAGAAGGTCGAGGAGTACCTCAAGAACTGGAAGGAGAACCGCGAGGCCGGGAACGGGCTCTACCTGGGCGGCGGGGTCGGGACCGGGAAGACCCACCTCGCCGTGGCGGTCATGAACGAGCTGATACAGCGCGAGCGGGTACCCTCGCTCTTCGTCACCGTACCGGAGCTCCTGGACAACCTGCGCGGGGCGTACAACGACCCCGGAAAGAACCTCGACGAGTGGATGGAGGCCGTAAAGAACGCGGACCTCCTGATCCTGGACGACCTCGGCTCCGAGAAGGCTACTCTATGGGTCCAGGAGCGACTGTTCGTCATCATCAACCACCGCTACCGGGAGACGCTCCCGACCGTCATAACGTCCAACACGGCCCCCAGAGACCTCGGCGGACAGCTCGGCGAGCGGACGGCGAGCCGGATCTTCGCGATGTGTACCGGCGTGGAGCTCGAGGGGTCCGACTACCGGGAGACGGCCGCCCGGGACTCCGCAGGCGGCGACCGCGGGCCGGGGAAGAGGTAAGGAGAGGCAATGCGGGACGAGTTCATGATCACGCGCCAGGGCAAGCAGTACGTCCTCTTCGCCGGCCTCCTCGACGAGGCCCACTCCCGCGGCCTGAAAGGCATAGACACGGACCTCGTGCAGGTCCCCGAGGAGTCCAACGGCAACGTCGCGGTCGTAAAGGCCACGGTCCAGATGGAGGACGGCCGCACCTTCTCCGGCATCGGCGACGCCTCCCCGGACAACGTCGGGCGCAACATAGTCCCGCACCTGATGAGGATGGCCGAGACCCGCGCCAAGGCCCGCGCCCTCCGCGACGCCGTGAACGTCAGCGCGACCGCCCTAGAAGAGCTCTCCGACGGCGACGACGCCCCACCGGCAGGGGGCTCTTCCAGAGGAGCCTCGGACGGAGCTGCGAGCGGGCGCTCCGCAGCGGGCAAGGGGCGCACCGGCCCGCGCGAGGTCCCGCAGAGCGCGCCGCAGGAGGCGGCACCCGCGGCTCCGCCTGCGGCCGAACCGGAGCAGCAGGGCCCCAGCGCCGTCGAGGGGAACGGCGCGAAGGCCTCCGAGGGCGCGGAGAAGCCCGCGAAGGGCGGCTCCCGGGGAGGCAGCGCGAAGGCCCGCAATAGCCAGGTCGAACTCCTGAGGACCCTGGCCGAGGAGCTGCGCGGCGAGAACGGGGTGCAACGTCTTGAGGGGCGTATCGGCAAGACCCTCTCGGAGCTCTCCCGGGCGGAGGCCGACGAGTGGATCGACAAGCTGACCCCCAGCGAGTCCGAGAGCTAGCGCAGGGCTGATGCTCCGGCCGGAGAAAGGGCCTCGCTCCGGCATACTACTCCCCTTCCTGCTGGCCCTCCTGCTCCCGGTCCTCGCCGGTTGCGGGACACTGCTCGAAATAGACCTGCGGGCCGCCTCACCGCCGCGCGACGCGCTCGTGGTGAGCTTTATAGACGTCGGACAGGGTGACGCCACCCTCGTGCAGACCGGCGGCGAGAGCTACCTCATAGACGGCGGCGAGCCCGAAGCCGGGCCCCGGGTGGTGGACTTCCTGAGGAGCCGGGGGGTGGAGGAGCTCGAGGCCATCGTCGCCTCCCACTCGCACTCCGACCACATCGGGGGTCTGCCGGACGTGCTGGAGGCCCTGCCGGTCGCCGAGGTCTACGTCTCCGGCTACACCACGGGCACCTCCACGGAGAACGCCCTCCTGCGGGCGGTGCGGGAGGAAGGGGCAGACCTCCTTGAGGCGCGGGCCGGGCTGCGGCAGCAGTGGGGCGGGGCCACCATGACCGTCGTCTCCCCGCCGAACGACTCGGACGGCGGTCTCTTCGGCGACGCGAACGAGGACTCTGTGGTGCCGCTCCTGGAGTTCGGCTCCGCGCGGGTCCTCGTCACGGGCGACGCCAAGAGCCGGGCCGAGGAGTACATGAGCACGGGTCCCTATGCGGGCGACCTGGCGGTGCTCCGGGTCGCTCACCATGGCTCCAGCTCCTCGACGACCCCGCTCTTCCTGGACCGCTTCCGGCCCCGGGTGGCCGTCGTCTCCGTCGGCGCGGACAACAGCTACGGTCACCCCACACCACAGACGCTCCGGAGGCTCGATACCGTGGGCGCCGAGGTCTTCCGCACCGACGAGCACGGGGACGTGATCGTGACCATAGAGAACGACGAGCTCGACGTCGCCGTGACCTCCCCCTAGCTCTCCGGGGGTTCCCCCGGAAACAGGGTGTTGAGAAGCAGGTGCGTTCCTGTAGACTAGCCCTAAATACAAGCCTGAAAAGTGCCGAGAGGAGAGGATGCCAGGATGGTCAGCTACAATCGGGTAATACTGGCGGGGAACCTTACGAGGGACCCGGAGCTCAGGTTCACCAACAACGGCGTGCCGGTCTGCGGTTTCGGCATGGCCGTCAACCGCATACGCTCCAAGAACGAGGAGGTCGACTTCTTCGACATAACCGCTTGGCGGGAGCTCGGAGAGACCATCGCCAACTACAAGAAGAAGGGCGATCCCATACTCGTCGAGGGGAAGCTCCAGTTCCGCACCTGGGAGGCCCAGGACGGCTCCAAGCGCAACAAGGTCGACGTCGTCGCCGACACCATACAGTTCCTGAACCGGGCCGACGGGGGCGAAGGCGGAGGAGGCGGCCAGCAGCGAGCCCGGAGCCAGCAGAAAGACCAGTCCAGCGACGACGTGGACCTCAACGAAGAGGACTTCGACGACATCCCGTTCTGAGAGCAGAGCCCGGAGTACCGAGCACGAGGCGCCCGTTCCGGCCCCGGACGCCTCGTGCCCCCAGTATGTGCCTTCTGCAGGTATTTGCAAAAAGTTTCTAAATTCTCTGTTCCAAGACCTTTACAAGATGTAGCGAGCGCGGTAACATCCTGTTAGTCGGTTGGTGCGAAGCCAGATCGACACAATTAAAGAGTCCGGGGCGTTACTCCTCCTTTCCCTTTCCCCACCTATCACCCCTAAGTTCCGCCCCGGGTTCTTCCTCTTTTCTTCTTTATCCTGAGTACTGCGGTTTTGAGCGTTCGTGGACAGAGTTCGGCCCCCGGTCCTTTGTGAGCCGGGGGCCGTATGTCGCTGCCGTTCGGAGGCTGGTTCTAGGAGGCGGTCTCCTCGCCGACCTGGGTCAGGTAGTAGAGGGTGTGCATGAGCTGGGCGGTGGGGTCTATGCGGTGAACGTCCACGTCGGCGGGCTTGTGGAGGAGGACATCGGTGTAGTTGAGGATGACCCGGATGCCGGCGTCCACCATCTGGTCGGCGACCTCCTGGGCGGAGGAGGAGGGGGTCGCGATGATGCCGATGATCTCGTCGGCCTCGGCTACGCTCTTCTTGAGCTCGTCGATGTGCTTGACGACGGTGTTACCGACGGTGCGGCCGGCCTTGCTCTGGTCGTTGTCGAAGACGTCGTGGATCACGAACCCCCGCTTGGGGAGTATGGTGCTGCTGGCGATAGCGCTCCCGAGGTTTCCGGCTCCGACGAGCGCGATGTTATAAGTTTGACGGAGACCGAGGATGCTCCTGACGGCCTCGACCAGGTCGTAGGCCTGGTAGCCAACGCCCCGCGTCCCGGAGAACCCGATGGCGTTTAGGTCCCGCCGCACCTGGACCGGGTTGATGCCCGTGTAATCCCCGAGCTCTTTGCTGGAGACGGCGTCGCGGCCCTCCTCTATGAGCTGTGAGGTTACCCGGAGGTACTTCGTGAGCCTGTTGGTTAGCCCTGGCTGTAGCGTGGATCTCATTCCGTCTCCGACTCCTTCTGTCTGGCGCGATTCTAGATGTGAGAGCATTGTAACAAAAAGGCCCGTCCTTGCAATAAAGATGATCTTAGAGAGAAAGAAAACAGATAGCAAGCGGGATTACACCCGGCTGGACGGGGTGTTACTCCGGCCGGGTATCCGGGTATAGGGAGAGCGTGCAGGCTGTGACTATCGACAACCGCTATGCCTTGCGGGGGCTTCTGGGGAGCGGGGGCATGGCAACGGTTTACAGGGCTCACGACCGGATGCTGGACCGGGACGTGGCGCTCAAGGTGCTTGGCGAGCACCTCGCTGGCGAGGAGGAGTTGGTCGAGCGCTTCCGGCAGGAGGCGCAGAGCGTGGCACCGCTCTCCCACGAGAACATAGTCGCCGTCTACGACCGGGGGCGCTCTGCGGAAGGCTACTACTACATAGCCATGGAGTACGTCCCCGGCGGCACGCTCAAGAGTTGCATCACGAGGAGCGGGCATCTGAGCTACGGAGCGGCCGTAGAGGTCGGGAGGCAGGTCGCGGAGGCTCTGCGGACCGCACACGGCCATGGCATCGTGCACCGGGACGTGAAGCCCCACAACATACTCCTGACCGGCACGGGCACCGTAAAGGTCGCGGACTTCGGCATCGCCCAGTCTCCCTCGGACGGGGAGGCGGCGCAGGAGAGCCTGGTCTTTGGGACCGTCCGCTACATGTCTCCGGAGCAGGCGAGGGGGGAGGCTCTGGGGCCGCAGAGCGACCTCTACTCTCTGGGGGTAGTGCTCTACGAGGCCCTTACGGGAAGGGTGCCCTTCGACGCGGAGAGCCCGGTGGCCGTGGCCATGAAGCACGTGATCGAGGACCCGCGCCCGGCGCGAGAGGTCAACCCGGAGGTGCCGCAGGCGATGAGCGCCGTGGTGGCCCGTCTGCTGGAGAAGGACCCGGCGGACCGCTATCCGGACGCGGACGGGCTGCTGGAGGACCTGGAGCGGCTGCGGGCCGCGCCGTCCGCCGCCGAGCGCTTCCCGCTCTCCGGAGGCGCCGCGAGCGGAGAGGGAGGGTGGAGGAGATACGCGCGGCGGGCGGCGGCGGCGGCGCTCGTCGTGGCGGTGGCGTTTGCGGGAACGGCCGACTGGAGCTTGCCGCAGAGCGGACCGGCACCCACCGCAGCCGCGGTCGAAGGCCCGGAGACGGAGATCTCGGCGCCCCGGCTCCCGGAGACCGAGGATAGCGCCCCGAGCGAAGCAGAGACAGACCAGGCCAGCGTGGAAGAGTCCGCCACCGTGGAGCCGGACGAGCCCGCCGCTTCCGGAGCCGGGGAGCAGGAGCCCGAGGACACTCCCTCCGGCTCCGGGGAGCCAGGCGGGTCTGCGGTCCCGGAGGGGCCAACCGCAGCCGAGCCCACACTACCCGCCGCACGGAGCTCCCGAGAGCCAGTACCGGAACCAGCCTCCGAGCCGGTCCCGGAACCGGCTCCGGAGGGTGGAGCTCCCGTGGAATTCGCTCCGGTAGATCCTGCCCCGTCGGGCGGCGCTCCGGGGCCGGAGAGCGTACCGGAGGCGGAGGGGCCGGGTGCCGTGGCGGACAACGTCCCGGGGGAGCCTGGGGAGGTCCCCATCGAGGAGGCCCCGGAACCCCTCCTGGAGCCCGCGGAGCAGGAACCTCTGCCGGACGTAGAGCCGGAGGCTCCGGAGGTCGAGGCAGGAGAGCCGGAGCTGGAGGTTCCCGTCCCCGGCGGCCGGGAGGTTGCTCCGAGCGCTGCGGACCTCCTCTCCCCGGAGAGGCAGCTCCAGCCGGAGACAGAGACCCCTGTTCCGGAGGCACCCGAGTTGGAGGTCCCGCAACCGGAGGTCCCGCAACCGGAGGTCCCACAACCGGAAGTTCCAGAGCCGGGCGCGGGGGCTGGTGCTCTGGAGGTCTCCCCGGGGTCTGGTGGGACGCGGGACCCCGGTCCGGAGAGCCGTGCCTTATCTCCGGGACCTGATGGAGTCCCCGGGCCCTCAGGGATCGAGGTCGGACCCGGCGGGGCTCTGGGGGAGGATGCTCCCGGTCCCGGCTCACTGGGGCGGACGGGCGGGTCGTAGAGGCTCGTGCGGGGGTAGGTCCCGCCCCGCCGTCGGGTGCCGGCACTGTAAACGGGGTGTGGCTGGCTACCCTCTGGATCCACCCGGGGGGCGGTCCCGGGTTACCTGACCCGGAGCCTCCCGGACCGGGGCGCCCGCATAGGGCCCTTGCTGGCCGAAAGCCCCGGTCCGCCCGCCACCTCATCTCCCGGGCGCTCGCCGAGAGCCGCGGCACCGTGGAGGTCGCGGTGCCCGGCGGCGGACCGGCTCCGCATGGAGCTCGGCGGCCCCGGCGAGCTGCCACCCGCCGTCCTCGAGGAGCACGCCACCACGCCCTACCTCGCCACCTGACGGGCTCTAACCCTCGAAGCGGTAGAGCTCGGCGGTCCCGTCCCCGGCGACGCGCTCCAGGGAGGGCTCGTCCTCCAGGGAGCGCAGGACCTCCCCGCCGTCCTCTCCGTCGTCCTCGTACTGGTCGGCGTGAGCTACCACGTAGTCGACGCCGAGGCTGCGGAGCTCTTCGAGGCTCTCGGGTTCTGGCAGGGAGTCCAGGGCCTCGCGGCTCTCGTCGTAGCCCTCGGGGAAGTAACTCGCGTAGCCGTTAACGAGCCGCCACCACCCGTGGGTCGAGCGGTACATCCGCGGCGTCTCGCGGAAGGCGTCCCCGGGGTTCGCGAACGGTACCTCGGCGACCACGGGGGTATCCTCCGGGGCCTCTTCGGCGAGGTAGGCGTAGGCGGGCTCGAGCTCCGGCGGACCCCGGTCTACGAAGCGGTCCACCGGGAGCGTCGGGGAGAACTCCAGCGCCGCCACCACGGAGAGGGCGGCCAGGGCGAGCACGGCCTTCCGGCCCCGCAGCCGGTCCAGGAGCGCCCGGAGCCCGAAGCCCGCGAGCACGGCGATACAGAGCATGACGATGGCCCACATCCGGGCCGGCACGCGGAGGCTGTCGAAGCCGGGGACGTACTCGTAGATCAGGTAGTAGGGCAGCGGTATGCGGAGGTCGCCGACCGGGATATACGGCCCACAGGAGAGGATGAAGATCACCGCCCCGAGCCCGGCGTAGAGCGCGGAGGCGCGGGGACGACGGTTCCGGGAGAGGAGGCCGTAGGCGGCGAGGGAGGCCGCCACGAGGCCGGGATAGAGGGTCAGCTCGTACATCGGGTAGCCGTTCTCGTTGGTTACCCCGAAGGCCTCCGGGGTCCAGCCGAGGAGGGCGCTCTCCGGAGGGGAGGTAAGGAGAGCCGGGGGTACGAAAGAACCCCCGGCGACCGTCTCGATGCTCCGGCCGTGGTCGGATTCCCCGGAGAGGGCGAGGTAGGGGCCGAGGAGGAGAGCGAGGACCCCGCCGAAGAGGGCGAAGACCGGCACGCCGTAGAGGAAGTCCCGCAGGCGGGGCGGTTCCCGGTTTACGAGGGACCAGACCGCGAAGAAGGCGGCCATCATCAGGAGGGCGAAGACCCCGTAGTAGAGGCCCGAGAGAGCGTTCAGGGCAAAGAAGATGCCGACCAAGAAGAGGTCGCGCGGGCGGCGGCCGTCCTCCAGGTAGCGGTGCATGAACAGCAGTATCAGGGGCAGGAGGTACGTGGTCATGGAGTTGAGCTGGGTTATGTGGCCGAACCTGTAGGGGGAGAGGGTGTAAAGGGCACCGGCGAAGAGCGCCGCGGGGGAGGCGTAGCTGCTCCCGGCGAGCAGCCGGTGGGCGAGCAGGAAGACGGCGTAGCCCGAGAGCACGAAGGTCAGCAGGAGGACGACGTTGAAGCCGAGCAGGGCGTTTCCGGTAGCGAGGTAGAGCGGGGCGGTGAACAGCGCGCTCGGCAGCAGGAGGTCCGTGTACGCCAGGGCGTTCTCTATGGGGTGAAAGATGTTCGCGTCGTAGAGGGCGGCGGGGTCCGTGGTGACGGCGTGGGAGATCCAGGCCATACTCCACACCATCACCGCGGGGTCTCCGGCGCCGTTTACCCGGTCCAGGTTCGAGACCAGCGGGTATGTGAAGACGGCGGCCAGAAGGGAGTACAGGGCAACGGCCCACACGTGCTCCGCGAGCCGGAGAGACGTAGCTTGTCGCGGGCCCCCGCCGTCCTTCACAACACCCTCCGGTCCCTGCCGGAACTTCTCGCCGGAAAGCCGGCCGTACCTGCAAACACCGGCCATTGTAACCGACCGCGAGAGCCCGCCGAGCGGGGTCCGGAGTGCGTGATCTATAATGCGCCTCGTGTACACAGTGCTCTTACCGGCTTCCCGTAGATGAGGCGGCGTGCGAGCCTCCTGCTCGTGGCGCTCCTCGCGCTGGTCGTCTTCGGCTGCGGCGGCGAAGAGCAGGAAGCCGACCCGCCGGAAGAGACCGGGACCACCGACACCGAACAGGCCGAGACTACAGTCTTCGGCACCACCTCCGAGGAGACCGGGAGCGGCAGCGAGACCACCGCCGGGGCGGGCGACGCTTCTCCGGAGCCCGACGCCGAGCCCGCAGAAGCCCCCGCAGAGGAGGAGATGGACGAGGCCGGGGTCTCTGCGGACTCCGGGGAGGAGCCGCCGTTCGTCGACGACCCGGAGGACAGCGGCGGGGAAGGCTACGGGGCCGACAGCATCCTCGCCGTGCGCTTCGGCTTGCACGAGGACTACGAGCGGGTAGTGGTGGACCTCGGCACCGGCTCGGAGCCCGCGGGAACGGTCCCCGAGTGGACCCTCAACAGCCCGGCCGGGGACGGCCGGATGCAGCTAGACTTCCCCTCCGCGCAGAGCACCCAGGTCTCGGAGGGCTCGTTGGGGGAGGTCGGCAGCACGCTGCTCGGCGACTTCCACGTCGTGCGGGCGCCGGAGGGCGGCATGTTCGTGGACATCTTCTCCGAGAGGGCCTTCTACTACCGGGTAATAGAGCTGCCAGACCCGGCCCGCGTCGCCGTAGACTTCCGGCCCTCGGGCGCAGGACTCCGCGTACCGTTGCCCGAGAGCGAGGACAACACCGTCCTCACGGACCCGAGGTCGGGAGCCGGTATCGGCAGCCCCCTCACCGTGAGGGGCTACTCCCGCAACCCCGGCGCCTCGAACGTCGTCATCCTCGAGAGCCCCGACGGCGAGACCCTCGCGGAGGAGACCGTCACCTCCAACGACTGGACCGCGACCTGGGGCTACTTCGAGACCAGCCTGGACTTCCCCTCCTTCTCCGGCGAAGGCACCCTCAAAGTAGGAGCCCGGAGCGCCCGCGACGGCACCTTCGAGGGCGTCGAGCTGCCGGTCGAGGAGGAGAGCTAGCCGCTCCCCAGAGCAGAGGGTACGATACGGGGCGGCGTCGCTCAAGGCCGCACCAACATCGTAAGAGGGGATCTTTGAGGGAAGAGCCGCTAGCGGGCTACGCGAGACAGTTTTCAGAGCTGCGAACGGACCGGTCGCGCTCCCGCTGGCCGGAGCTTACGCGTAACCGGTCGCCCCACAAACCTTTGTTGCTACTCTCTGTGCTGGATCTGTTCGAGCAGGGCAGTATCCGGTCCAACCTCGTTGAGTTCACGCCCGATCTCGGCGAGCTGTTCACTCGCTACTGGGCGGAGGTCATGCCGCCCGACCGGCGGGGTAGCCTGGCGCTTCCTTTCTTCCACCTCCGAAGCGATAGCTTCTGGCACCTGGTGCCGAAGGGTGGAAAGGACGAGGTCGTGGCGTCCGCTTCTCAGATTCGGTCGCTGTCTCAACTCCGGGATACCATAATCGGTGCTCGCCTGGACGACGGGTTGTACGAGCTGCTCCGCGCTCCCGAACCCCGGGCGATCTTGAGAGACGGCCTTGTAAAGGCATATTTCGCTGCCGAGATGAGGTCCGCGCTGGTAGAGCGGAGCGCGGTAAACCGTGAAGCTTTCCGGTACAGCGAGGAGTTGTTACGAGGAGACCGCGGCAAAGTCGTGGAAGCTCTGATCGAGGATGAGAAGTACCGGCCGGTCGCGCGCGACCAGGGTTTCCGGCGGGCCGTGGTGATGGCCTACAGTCACCGGTGCGCTCTCTGCGGAATCCGCGTGCTCACGCTGGACGGTCATACCGTGGTCGAAGCCTCGCACATAAAGCCGTGGAGCATCAGTTACGACGACCGCCCCGCCAACGGTATGGCCCTGTGCCGGCTCTGTCACTGGGCTTTCGATGAGGGTCTCTTGCGGGTCTCGCCGGCCTACGAGATACAGGTCTCCGGTCAGCTCGCCATCTCGGGGAACTCTCCCGGTTACCTGATCGAGCTGTCGGGAGGAGGTATCGTCCGCCCGTCAGAGGAGGCCTACTGGCCGGATCCGGAAGCTCTGAGGTGGCACCACGAGAACGTTTTCCGCCAACGTTAGGCGTGACCGCTGCGCGAAGAGAGGCTGACTCTAACCCAGGGACTCCACGAAGTGCTGGGCGTTGAGCGGCTCGCCGGTGGCGCGGGTTACGGTCTCGCGCCAGCTCTCGCGGGCTCCGGGGCCGAAGATGGACTCCTGCAGGTATCGGCCGGCGACCTGGTTCTCGTAGAAGGGGCCGCGGGTTATGTAGGTCTCGAGGTAGTTGCGGAGTTGGCTCCCGATCAGGTGCCCCAGCACGTAGTTGTGGTAGTAGACGGGGGAGATGGCGACGTGTATCTTGGTCGCCCAGTCGGGCTGATCCCTTCCCGGAGGGCGCTTCACTAGCTGGAACCGTTCCACGAGGTCCCACCACACGGAGCCGAGGTCCTCCCGGTCGGGGTCCGCGTAGAGGGCCTTCTCGAAGTGGTACATGACGAGGGTCCACCGCAGGAAGACGAGCCCGGTGGCCCGGCGGCGGCCCGCCAGGTCTTCGAGCTCCTCCGCCAGCTCCTCCTCCGGTACTCCGGCCACGGAGGAGAGCCAGCCGGGGTCCTCGGCGAGGCCACCCATCATCAGGGCGATGGCCTCCGTGGTGTTGGTGTGGGCCACGGTGCGCAGGAGGCGGGGTAGCTTCGGGTTTACGTTGTTGTCGTAGACGGCGTGGCCGAACTCGTGGAGCATGGTGTCCGCCCAGTAAGCGTCCGGAGCGCCGGGACGGAGGTTGGCGAGCACCCGCACGTCGTAGGGGTAGTCCCGACCGACGGGGAGACAGAAGGCGTGCTGGCTCTTGCCCTCCCGCTCGTAGAGGTCGCTCCGGGCCATGACCCCCCGCACGTCGAGGCCCAAAGAGTCGTAGGTCCTGCGGGTCAGCGCCTCGAGGTCCCTGTCCCGGAAGTAGCGGTCCACGTCCACGGCGTATCCTCCGGCGTCCTCCGGCGGCTGCTGGAAGAAGGGGTCCGAGAGGTGCCACGGCCGGACCTCCTCGACGCCGAACCGCTCCCGGAGGTCGGCGTCGAGCTTCTCCATAAAGGCGCGGAAGGGCTCGTCGGTGGCGGCTTCGAGCTCCTGCATGAGACGGTCGAGCTCCGCGGGCTCTATCTCCTGGAGGTGCAACGAGCGGGTGTGGTGGTCCGAGTGGCCGTTCTGCCGGGCCAGCTCGTTGCGCAGGCGGGCGAGCTCCCGCACTGTCCCCTCTACCTCCCGCCCGACGGTCTTGGAGGCCTCCCAGGCCTCCCGGCGCAGGCCGTCGTCGTCGGAGGTGCGCAGGATCCCGCGCACCTCGTTCTCCCCGGCCTCCCGGCCTCCGACGACCGCCCGGTGGTTGCTGTAGACGGCGTTCGCCCGGGCCTCCAGCTCCTCCACCCGCTCCAGAGTCTCCCGATCGCCCTGGTTGCCGGAGAACATGTTGAAGAGCACCTCCAGCTGGCGGGCGAGGAGCGGGCTGTCGAGGTCCTCGCGGGCCTCGTGGAAGGCCGCTACCTTCTCGAACTCTTCCCGGTCGGAGAAGAGCCGAGTGTACCCGGTACCGGCGCGCACCAGCTCCCTCTGGGCCTCCTCCGTGCCCGTGGTCGCGAGCCTCCACCACGCCTCACAGACGGCCTTCTCCGCGGGGTCCAGGCGGGTCTCGAACCGGGTTATGAAGTCCTGTACCTCGGCAGGGTCTACCGTCATGGGGTGCCTCCTGGGGAGTTGCGGGCGGGCTGGTTCAGCGGCTGCTGCGGGCGCGGGCGTCGCGGCGGTTGCCCATATAGATCAGGGCCAGCAGCACGATTATGCCGACGACGGCGGACTGTATGAAGCCGTCGAGCACCGGCTGTTCGCCCGCCGTGGGTGCCGACTGGTTGACGACGATGGCCGACACGAAGGCGAGCCCGACACCCGCGTAGCCGGCGATCCGGTAGGCGTAGAGGGCGGCGGCGAAACCGACCACGGTGTAGACCACGAACATGAACGGCCCGAGGAAGGTCAGGAACGAGAGGATGCCGGGTGTGCCGAAGCCGACGGACCACAGCCCGAGCTGCCCGATCACGATAAACGCGATGAACGCGAAGCCGAAGCTCCTAGCGGCGGTCTCCAGGTTTATGGGGTCCGGGTCGAACTCGTGCGGCTCGTACCAGCGCCCCTCCCGCTTCTCGTAGCGGCCCCGGCTCCCGCCGCGGGACGCCCCGCGAGAGGCCCTCTCCCGGCCCCCGCCATCGCCGGAGTCTTCCCTGCGGAACCGGTTGCGGAGGCTGTCCCCGAGGCGCTTGCCGAAGCCGGGACCGGCGGCCTCCCCGGACTCGCGCTCCTGGCGCTTGGCGGCGACCTCGTCCTCGAGCTGGCTCCAGTCTATGTCCGAGATGCCGGAGAGCTGGTCGGCGGCGTGGGCGAGGTCGAGGGCCTCGTTGTGCTGGCGGCGGCGGTCGGGGTCGGAAAGGACGGCGTTGGCCTCCTGCAGGCGGGCGAACTCCTCCGCGTCTCCGCCCGGACGGTCCGGGTGCCGGTCCTTGGCGAGCGCCCGGTAGGCGTTCTTGATCTCGGTCTGGGACGCCGTGCGGCTGACGCCGAGCACCTCGTAGTAGTTTACGATCTCTGCCATGGTCCCCCTATTCTAACCCACCACACACGCCCCCGGCTCGCCCGGTCTCCGCCCTCTCCCGGGCGAGCCTTACCTCCTCCCGGAGCCACTCCTCTGTCTCGTCCCCGGACGCCGCCGAGTCCGCCTCGGCCCCGGCGAGTGCCTCCCGCGCCTCCGGACCCCCGATCTCCCCGAGCGCCCACGCCGCGTGGCCCCGGACGAGCGGCGAAGGGTCCTCGCGGAGACACCCGGCGAGAGCGGGCACGGCATCGGCGCGGCCGAGGTTACCGGCGGCGACGCAGCAGTTGCGCAGGAGGCCGGTCCTGCCGGGCCGGGTCAGCGGGGTCCCGGCGAAGCGCCGCTCGAACTCCTCCTCGTCCCGGATGCCGAGCACCTCGACTATGTCCAGGTAGGGGCCGGTGCCGGAGTCCTCGCCGAACTCCGGCCAGCGGCTGCGGGTGGCCTTGCGCTTGTTGTACGGGCAGACCTCCTGGCAGACGTCGCAGCCGAAGGCCCAGTCGCCGACGGCCGGGCGGAGCTCGCGCGGTATCTCTCCGGCGTTCTCGATGGTGAGGTAGGAGATGCAGAGCCGGGCGTCCACCACGCCGGGGGCCTTTATTGCCCCGGTCGGGCACCGGTCCATGCAGCGGGTGCAGCGCCCGCAGGTACCCTCGCCGGGCTCGTCCTGCCCGAGGTCGAGGTCCACGATGAGGTCCGCGATAAAGAAGTACGAGCCGGTGTCGTTGTCTATGAGGCAGGCGTTGCGGCCGAAGAAGCCGAGGCCCGCGTGCTGGGCGGCTGAGCGTTCGAGGAGCGGCACGGCGTCCGTGAACCCCCGGGCCTTTATCTTGCAGCCGAGCGCCTCCTCGAGCGCCGTCCGGAGGCGGAAGAGGCGGGGCTTTATGACGTCGTGGTAGTCCCGGCCCCAGGCGTAGCGGGCGACCCGGCCGCCGCCTGCGGTGTTCTCCGGATGCTCTCCAGGGTAGTAGGAGACGCCCAGGGAGACCACGCTCTTTGCGCTCTTCTGGAGGCGTCGGGGGTCCGCGAGGAGCTCCGGCGGGCGGTGCATGAAGCCCATGTCCGCGCTCATGCCGGCCTCCTGCCACTCCCTGAGGCGCTCGCCGCCCCGCTCCAGCGGCTCGGCGCGGGCGACGCCGACCAGGTCGAAGCCCTCCCGCCGGGCGAGCTCCTCCAGGGTGCGGCGGGCCTCTGCCGGTCTCTGTGCCTCCTGATGGGTCATGAGCCCTGATTGTATCGTTCGGGACCCCGGTGGGGAGATATGGCCCGGGGGCATGGTGTAGTCTTCTGCCCGTCGCGGTCGGAGCGGAGGAGGGCATCAGGCGTGCTACCGGGGGAGCCCGGATGACGGATACGGAGGGACCGGATACGGAGGGTCGGGAGGGCCGCTCACCGGGGACGAGGGCTGGTGAGCGGATAGGTACGCTCGACGCGCTCCGGGGGTTCGCGATAATCGGCATCCTGCTGGTGAACATCCGGCTCTTCCGCGGGCCGGTAGACCCGGCGGCGGAGCTCCCGGAGCTCGAACGGTACCTGAACGCCGCGATCACGGTCCTCGCCGAAGGCAAGTTCATAAGCGCCCTGGCCTTCCTGTTCGGCGTCGGGTTCGCGATACAGACGGCCGGGGCCGAGCGGCGGGGGGAGTCCCCGAGAGGGCTCCTGGCCCGCCGCCTGACCGGCCTGTTCCTGTTCGGCGCGGCTCACGCGGTCTTCATCTGGAGCGGGGACATCCTCCTGACCTACGCGATACTGGGCTTCGCCGTCCTCCCGCTCCTCCGCCTCCCGCCGCGGGCGCTGCTCGTTTGGGCGGCCGGGATACTCCTCGCCGGGCCCGCCCTACTGGTGCTGGCGGGCAGCGGCATCTTCTCCGCCCTCTCCTCCGTGGCGCCCGCCGCGGCCGAACAGGTCGCCCAGCTAGCGTTCCCCGGGGACCTTACGGGGCCCGCTCTGGCGGCCTACGCCTCCGGGGGCTACGGTGAGATGACGGTCCAGAGGCTGCGGGAGCTCCTCTCGTTCTACCTGGCCTACGGCTTCGCGACCACGGCCCCGCAGGTCGTGGCGATGTTGCTCCTGGGCCTTGCCGCAGTGCGGGCCGGGTGGGTCCGCGACCCCCGCTCGCACGCGCGGGGCATCCTCGGCGTAGCAGCGGCCGGGCTCGCGGTCGGCGTGCCGCTCAACCTCTACCACGTGCTGGGAGATGCCGGGTTCGGCGGCTCGGCGCTCGTGTGGCCCGGGGAGGCCGCACTGTACCTCGGCGCCCCGGCCCTCTCTCTCGGTTACCTGGGGCTCGCGGCGCTCCTGTTCGGCAGGTTCCCGGACTCCCTGCCCACCCGCCGCCTCTCCGAGGTCGGGAGGATGGCCCTCACCAACTACCTCCTGCAGAGCGTCGTGTTGACCGCCATCTTCTACGGCCTGCGACTCTACGGGGAGGTAGGTCTGCCGGCCGCGCTCGGGCTGTGCCTGGTCACCTACGCTATCAACTTCGCCGTAAGCTACCTCTGGCTCTCCCGGTACGCGAACGGGCCCACCGAGTGGCTCTGGCGCCGCCTCACCTACGCCGGCCGGGCCCGAGGGTAGCCGGCTCTCTTGACGGGGCTCTCCTGTATGCTACGTTCTCTCAGGTTAGATCTTACGCACCGCACACACGCATCATGTACACGTAGACGGGTCAGGTACGGCAGGTTTTGGGAGAAGACCTCACGCGGCGGGACTTCTTGAAGATGAGCGGCGGGACGCTCGCGGGGGTGTGCCTCCTGAGCTTCGCATTCCTCGGGGAGACCGGGGGGGACGAGACCCCCTCCCCGGAGACGTCCGCGTACGAGGTAGAAGGCCTCGAGGAGGAGGCGGAGATACTGGTCGACCGCTGGGGGGTGCCCCACATGTACGCCTCCTCGCTGCGGGATGTCTCGTTCGTGCAGGGCTTCAACGCCGCCCGCGACCGGCTCTGGCAGATCGACCTGTGGAGGAGGCGCGGTCTCGGCAAGCTCTCGGAGGTGCTCGGCGCGGGCTACGTGGAGAAGGACCGGGCGGCGAGGCTCTTCCTCTACCGGGGCGACATGGAGGAGGAGTGGAGCGCCTACGGGCCGGACGCCGAGCTGATGGCGACGGGGTTCGCCGAGGGGATAAACGAGTACATAGAGCTCACCGAGCGGGAGCCCGCGCTGCTCCCGGTGGAGTTCGGGCTCCTGGACTACGCGCCGGAGCGGTGGTCCCCGGAGGACGTGGTCCGCATCCGGAGCCACGGCCTCTCGCGCAACGTGGAGAGCGAGGTGGCGCGGGCCCTGATACTGCGCGACTTCGGCCCGGAGGTGGAGGATCTCCGCCAGCGGCTGGAGCCCGACTGGGAGACCGAGGTCCCCGATGGCCTGGACCTCGCGAGCATCCCGGACGACGTGCTCCGGGTCTACGAGCTCGCCACGGAGCCGGTGGAGTTCTCTCCGTCCGCCGTGCGGGCGCCCGGAGCCCCCATAGAGCTGCCGGACGTGGGGACCGTGACCGTAGAGGAGACCCCCGGCAACGCGCTCTCCCGGCTCATCGAACGCCTGCGGAAGGCCGCCGGTATCGGCAGCAACAACTGGGCCATCTCCCCCGAGCGGACCGGGACCGGGCGGCCGATACTCGCGAGCGACCCGCACCGGGAGTACGCCGTGCCCGCGCTGCGTTACATATCGCATTTGAGCACCCCGGAGATGGACGTTATAGGGGCGGGGGAGCCCTCGCTGCCGGGGGTCTCTATCGGGCACAACGGGGAGATAGCCTTCGGCCTCACCATCTTCGCCATCGACCAGGAGGACCTCTACGTCTACGAGACCAACCCGGCGAACCCCTCGGAGTACCTCTACGAGGGGGCCTGGGAGGCGATGGAGATGGAGGCGCAGTCCATCACCGTGAGGGAGGGAGGCTCCCACGGGGCCGAGCTGAAGTTCACCCGGCACGGGCCCGTGATCTACGAGGACCCCGCCCGCAACCTGGCCTTCGCCGTGCGCACGGCCTGGCTGGAGCCCGGCGCGGCCCCCTACTTCGGGAGCATAGGCTACATGCGCGCCGGGAGCTGGGAGGAGTTCCTGGAGTGCATGGAGGGCTGGGGGGTCCCGGCGGAGAACCAGGCCTACGCGGACGTGGACGGCAACATCGGCTGGAAGCCCGGCGGTCTGGCCCCCGTCCGCCCGAACTGGGACGGCCTCCTGCCGGTGCCGGGCGACGGCCGCTACGAGTGGGACGGGTTCCGCGACCAGGACCAGCTCCCCGTGGAGTTCAACCCCGAGAGGGACTGGCTGGCGACCGCGAACGAGATGAACCTGCCCGAGGACTACCCCCACGAGGAGCACAAGCTCGGTTTCGAGTGGGCCGAGCCGTTCCGGGCCGAGCGGATAGAGGAGGTGCTCGAGGAGGACCCGGAGGCGAGCCTCCAGAGCAGCCTCGACCTGCAGACGGACTACCTCTCCATACCCGCCCGCCGGGTGGTCTCCCGGCTCGGGGGGCTCGCTACGGCGGACCCGGATCTGGACCAGGCGCTCCGGATGCTCCGGGGGTGGGACGCCGTGCTGGACTCCGGCTCGGCCCCGGCGGCGCTCTTCGAGGTCTGGTTCAGCTCCTACCTGCCGCAGGCCCTCCTGGCCCGGACGCTCACGCCCGCCGCTCTGGAGGCCGTGGCCCCGGGAGACGCCAGGGTCGTGCTGGACCTGGTCGAGAGCCCCGACGAGCGGCTCGGCCCGGACCCCGCAGCGGCCCGCGATGAAGCCCTCCTCTCCAGCCTCGCCTCCGCCGTCGCCCGCACCCGGGATCTCCTGGGCCCCGACATGGCAGCCTGGCAGTGGGGCAGCCTGCACGAGGCGTACTTCCGGCACCCCCTGTCGGGGGCGGTCGGCGCCGACACTCGCGAGCGGATAGACGTTGGTCCCCTCCCCGTGGGCGGCAACGTGTTCACCGTGGGCAACGTGGGCTACGGTGAGGAGGAGACGTGGGGGGCCGAGGACCGGGAACACTTCCGGCCGACCATCGGCGCCTCGTGGCGCATGGTGCTCGACGTCGGCGAGTGGGACAACTCGCTGGCCATGAACTCGCCGGGACAGTCGGGGAACCCCGCGAGCCCGCACTACGACGACCTCTTCGCCCCGTGGACGCAGAGAGAGTCCTTCCCGCTGCTCTACACCCGCGACGCGGTCGAAGAGGCCACGGAACGGAAGATAAAGCTGGTCCCCAGAGAGAGCGGCGGAGACGACGGCCCGCCACCGTCAGGGCGCATCCGCCCGATCTCCCGGTAAGCCGTCCGCTCCGGCTAAACCCCGTCTCCGGGGTACGACCCCGGCACCGCTCCCCCGAAGCGTCCTCCCCGCCGGGACTGCCCGGCAGACCACCGGCGGACCCCGAAAGCCCGGTGCCGTAGCCCTGCCCCCGCACGAGATGTTACCGGACGCACAACACGAAGACCCTACCCATCCCCGCGCGGTTGCCCGTTCACCGGCACCGTGCGATACTAAATATACCTAAGTGTTACAAGGAGCTTACTTTGCAACAAAATTTTGTAGCAACCGCACCGGTAGAAGTTACAAGGAGGTTCGGATGCAGCTCGTAGGGAAGATAGGCCGGGGACCGGAGGCGGCGGTGCCTGTGGGCGAAAACCTTTTCTCCGGGATAAAGCGTCTCAAGGAGGAGAGGAACGCGGTCGTTCTGGCGCACTACTATCAGGAGCCGGAGATACAGGACGTGGCGGACTTCGTCGGGGACTCGCTGGGGCTGGCGCGGGAGGCCCAGAGCACGGAGGCCGACGTCATAGCCTTCAGCGGCGTACATTTCATGGCGGAGACGGCGAAGATACTCAACCCCGGCAAGACCGTCGTGCTGCCGGACCTCGCCGCCGGGTGCTCGCTCGCGGACAGTTGCCCGCCGGAGGAGTTCCGGAGGTTCGTTGAGGCCCGGCCCGGTCACGCCGTGGTCTCGTACGTGAACACCTCGGCTGCGGTAAAGGCATTGTCGGATGTGATCTGCACGTCGTCGAACGCGCAGGGGGTGATCTCGAGCATCCCGGAAGAGACCCCGATAATCTTCGGCCCGGACAAGCACCTCGGGCGGTACCTCGTCGAGAAGACCGGGCGCGAGATGACGCTCTGGCCCGGCACGTGCATGGTCCACGTCCTGTTCTCGGAGAAGAGGATCCGGCAGCTAAAGGTCCGTCACCCCCGCGCCGAGGTGCTCGCCCACCCCGAGTGCGAGGAGCGGGTCCTCGCGCTCGCCGACCACGTCGGGAGCACCACGAGCATCATAGCCCGGGCCGCCGAGAGCCCGGCCCCGGAGTTCATAGTCGCGACGGAGCCCGGCGTGATACATCAGATGCAGAAGCTCGCGCCGGAGAAGACCTTCCTGCGGGCCCCCGGAAGGAGCGAGGAGGGCTCCTGCGAGGCCTGCTCCGAGTGCCCGCACATGCGGCTGAACACCCTGGAGAAGCTCTACCGCTGCCTCGACGACCTGTCGCCCGAGATCTCGCTCGACGAGGACCTCCGTCTCCGCGCCCTCGCGCCCATAGAGCGGATGCTGGAGGTCCGGTAGTGGACGCCCCGCTGGTGGAGACCCCGCCACTGCCCGCCGCCCTCCGGGAGCTTGCCCGGCAGGCGCTCGCCGAGGACGTGGGCCGGGGGGACGTGACCTCGAGGCTAACGGTCCCGGAGGACGCCCTCGCCGTGGGCCGGTTCGTGGCCCGCGGAGAGGTCTGCGTCTCGGGCCTCGACGCCGCGCGGGCCGTCTTCCACGAGTCCTCGCCCCGGCTCCGCTTCACGGACCACGCCGGGGAGGGGGAGGTCCTGCCCGCGGGCTCCGTGCTCGCCGAGGTCGAGGGGGACGCGCGCTCCGTGCTCGCCGCCGAGCGGGTGGCGCTCAACCTCCTCATGCGCCTCTCGGGGATAGCTACCCTCACCCGCCGGTACGTGGCGGCCGTGGAGGGCACGGGAGCCCGGGTCACGGACACCCGCAAGACCACGCCCGGCCTGCGGCTCCTGGAGAAGCGGGCCGTCCGGGCCGGTGGCGGCACGAACCACCGCGCCGGGCTCGACGACGGCGTCCTCATAAAGGACAACCACCTCGCTCTCGCCGGGGGAGTCGCAGAGGCCGTCCGCCGGGCTCGTGGCGCCGCCCCGCACCTGCTCAAGATAGAGGTCGAGGTAGAGAGCCAGGAGGCCCTGCGGGAGGCGCTCCGGGCCGGGGCGGACGCCGTGCTGCTCGACAACATGAGCCCCGGGGAGGTCCGTCAGGCCGTCGAGGCCGCGCGCCGGACCCACCCCGGCACGGTGATCGAGGTCTCCGGGGGCGTGAGCTTCGAGACCGTCCGGGCCTACGCCGCCGCCGGGCCGGACCTCGTCTCCGTCGGCGCGCTGACGCACTCGGCCCCGGCGGCGGACATCGGGCTGGACATGGAGGCGACCCAGTGAGCGCCTGGTCCGGGAGCCTCGCCGCGGACATCGTAGTCGTCGGAGGCGGTGTGGCGGGCTGCGCCGCGGCCCTCTCCGCCGCCCGGAGCGGGTCGGAGGTCGCGCTTCTGACCAAGCTCGCCGACCCGGAGGAGGCCAACACCCGCTACGCGCAGGGCGGCATCATCTACACCGGGC
>JACCZN010000125.1 GCA_013695915.1 Rubrobacter sp. | reverse complement strand
CGGCCGCGCCGAGCAGCTCTCCACCCTGAGCCGCCTGGCGCACGGGATCACGGTGGAGGACGAGACGCGCCGGCTCCTCGAGGCCGCCGAAGAGCACCTCGACGGAGAGGACCCGGACTCCGACGACCGGGCCATCGTGCGCCTCGCCCGGCGCGGCTACGACCAGTCCACGAAGCTCCCCTCCCGCCTGGTCGCGGAGCTCTCGCGGGAGACGGCGCTCGCGGAGCCGGCGTGGGCGGCGGCCCGCGCGGAGTCCGACTGGTCCCGGTTCGCCCCGCACCTGGAGAGGATACTCGCCCTCCAGAGAGAGTCGGCCGAGCACCTCGGCTACGAGGAGCACCCCTACAACGCCCTCACAGACCTCTACGAGCGCGGGGCCACGAGGAGCGGGCTCGCGGCGATGTTCGAGAGCCTGAAGGCCGGGGTCGTGCCGCTACTGCGGCAGATAGTCGAGAGCTCCGGCGGAGAGGACCGCAAGGCCCCGGTCTTCGGCGAGTTCGACGAGGGAGCCCAGGAGCGGTTCGGGGAGGCCGTGATCCGGCGTTTCGGCTACGACTTCAGCCGCGGTCGGCAGGACCGGGCCGTCCACCCCTTCTGCATCGGCATGGACCCGGGGGACGTCCGGATCACGACGCGCTTCGACCCGAACTGGCTACCGGTAGCCCTCTTCGGCACCTTCCACGAAGCGGGCCACGGCATGTACGAGCAGGGCGTGGACCCCGGCTACGCCCGCACACCCCTGGCCGGTGGCACCTCGATGGGCGTCCACGAGTCGCAGTCGGGGCTGTGGGAGAACCTCGTCGGCCGGTCCCGGCCGTTCTGGGGACACCTGTACCCCGAGCTCCAGAAGACGTTCCCGGAGGCGCTCGGCAGCACGGACCTCGAAACCTTCTACCGGGCCATCAACGCGGTCGAGCCCTCCGAGATACGGGTCGAGGCCGACGAGCTGACGTATAACCTGCACATCCTGCTCCGCTTCGAGCTAGAGGTGGAGCTCCTGGACGGCAAGCTCTCCGTAGCCGAGCTCCCCGAGGCCTGGAACGCCAAAATGGAGGAGTACCTGGGCCTCACGCCGGAGAACGACGCGCGGGGCGTGCTACAGGACGTTCACTGGGCCGCAGGCCTCCTCGGCTACTTCCCGACCTACACCATCGGGAACGTGCTCTCCGTGCAGCTCTTCGAGAAGGCCAAGGAGGAGCGTCCTGAGATACCGGCCGGTATAGAGAACGGCGAGTTCGAGGCGCTGCACGGCTGGCTGCGGGAGAACGTCCACCGCTCCGGCAGCAAGTACGACCCGCAGGACCTCGTCCGACGCGTAACGGGAAGCCCCCTGGATACTGAGCCCTACCTCCGGTACCTGCGGAACAAGTTCGGGGAACTCTACAACCTGTAACGAGCAGTGCAGAGGCCCCGCTCGAAACGGGCGGAGCCTCTGCGTTACTGCCGGCGCTTCTTGTTGAGGACTCCGAAGATCAGCCAGCCCACCAAGAGGCCGCCCAGGAGCCACAAGAGGGCCTCCATTACCTGGAGCTCTCCTCCTTGCCCGCCGGATCGAAGTCCAGTGAGGCGGAGTTTATGCAGTAGCGTTTGCCGGTCGGCCGCGGCCCATCGTCGAAGACGTGGCCGAGGTGAGCCTCGCAGGAGGCACAGAGCACCTCCGTACGGCGCATGAAGAGGCTGCGGTCCTCCTCCAGCGCGACATGTTCCTCGCCGGTGGGCGCGTAGAAGCTCGGCCAGCCCGTGCCGGAGTCGTACTTGGTCTCGGAGTCGAAGAGCGAGGTGCCGCAGACCACGCAGCGGTAGACGCCCTGCTCCTTGTTGTCCAGAAGCTCGCCCGTGAAGGGAGGCTCGGTGCTGCCCTTCTGAGTAACCTGGTATTGCTCGGGCGTAAGCCTCTCCCGTAGCTCTCTCTCGTCTATGTCAAGGTTCTTTGCCATGAAGAGATTCTAGCATGGGCCCGCGACGAGCCGGTTACCTCCAGCTCAAGAACCGCGCCCCGGGGCGCTTGTCCTCGTCTCCGTTCGCGGAGATCTTGAGCACCTTGTACGGCTCGGGGTTCCTTATCTGGGTGGTGTTGTCGAGCGCATCGTAGACCTGGATGGCGACACAGACGTAGGTGCCCGGGGCGTGCTGGTAGTTGACCTTCAGGGTCGTCTCCACCACGGCGCGGGTCTTTGCCTCGCCGTTGCCCCGGAGCTCCAGCGTATCGTCGGGGTTCAGACCCCGGGGCCCTACGCTCGCCGGGTTCTTTATCCGCCAGAAGATGGCCTTTACGTGAGCCACCCC
Source organism: Rubrobacter sp. (assembly GCA_013695915.1). Classification (GTDB taxonomy): domain Bacteria; phylum Actinomycetota; class Rubrobacteria; order Rubrobacterales; family Rubrobacteraceae; genus Rubrobacter_A. The sequence goes on along the minus strand of JACCZN010000125.1, from coordinate 18,142 downwards.
GTTCTCGTCCTCGAGCTCTATGGGGACCCGGATCACCTCGTCTATCGAATATTGCTCTGGGCCTTTGCCCGCTTCGTCAGTCAACCGGGCCTCCTTTCTCTCTGGTACTTCCAACGCCCATTGTACAGGGCCGGTGGTCCCTTACCCTCCTGGCGGCGGGGAGACATCCGCGCCCAGGGTCGGGTATCGGCGGTTACCGGATCCAGAAAGTAGCCTCACCGTCACCGACGTTGTACGACCAGTGGTCCAGGTCCTGGCTGGCCTCGTGCATCTCCGGGTCGGAGAACCTGGTCAGGAGCCAGTTCCCCCGGCCCTTGCGGTAGAAGAAACCCAGGCGTCGCAGGTCTCCGTGGTGCGGCGAAGGAGGAGACTCGAGGAACCTGTAGCGGATGAGGTGCGCTCCCTGCTCCCTGAAGTGCCGCACCGACTCCCGGAGCAGCGCCCGTCCGACCTCCCGGTAACCGGGCAGCGTCGTGAGGTCCAGTATGAAACCGTCCTCTCCGGTGGAGAGGGTCTTGAGCACCGCGTAGCCGAGGAGCCTCTGGCCGTCCCTGACCCCCAGCACGGTCACGGGGTACTGCGGGGAGCCCGGGCCGTAGCGCCACTTCAGGAACGCCGAGTCCTTCTCGGGGATGCACGGGACCACCGTGGCGACCTTCTCGAAGAGCTCGTCGAAGGACTCGTCGAACCCTTCCAGGACCTCGACCTCGATCTTCCTGCCGCCGAGGTCCACCCCGTAGCCGCCGGAGAGCACCGCGTCGATCCAGGCCAGCCCCCCGTTAAAGGCGGCCTTCAGCGGCGCGGGTATCGGTAGCCGCGGCCTCCCGGGGTTCGGGGCCTCCGCGGCGGTCTCCGGCTCAGCTCCTTCTGCCGCGGAGGTCAGGTAGCCCCGGGCGGGCGCGAACTGCTCCGGAAGGTTCAGGGCCTTCCTGATGCGCTCGGGTACCGGAGGCACCGGGAGCCTCGATACGTTCAAGAGCTTCGCTGCATACTGCAACTCCCCCACGACCTCGGCACCGAGCCGGCTCTCGACCTGTATAACCGCCGGCACCATGTCGCAGGCCACGCAGTTCTCCGTGGCGCGGAAAAAGCGCCGCATCAGAGAGAGCGCCTGGAACCCGTAGCCATCGAGCACCATATAGTCCCCGGGAGTATGGGCCACGACCCGCCGGCCGTTCACCCTGTAATACTGGGGCAGGGCGTTCAGGTGCCCGACGAGCCCGCCCTCCTCTGTAACCGCTACCCAGCGGTACACCTGATCCGCCAGCGGGTGAGTCCCGTGCCAGCGGTACAGCGACTCGTAGAACCCGGTATCTCCAGCCTCCCGGAAGTCCGGGTAGGCCAGCGCCCGCAGCCTGGAGACCTTCTCCTCCGGCTCGTCTCTCTCTAGCTCTCGGACTACTACTCTCATAGGCTAGCAGCCACGTCCTCTGTCCATCCTCCCAAACCTCCTCTAACAATAGCGGACCCGCAGCCCGGCCTCCATCAGAGACCTCGGCCACGAGCCGCCAAACCAACCCTCTACTTCTTGAGCCCGTAGAGTGTATACCAAGCTTAACCCGAGAGATCCAGCCCAACCCTACAAGGGAGTACCTGGTACAACCGCACACGAAGCCCGAGATCTCTCTCAAGTCTAACTACTGGTTCCAATCCTCACCCGGGCCGAAACCCGAGTGCAACGGCTGAAGAGAGGCTCGGCCATGTGCCAGAGCTTCGGGTAGCGGGCGGACAGCTCCCCGAGCTCCACGGCGCTATGTTATGAAACTTGCTCCATCTCCGGCTCGGCCTGTGGCTCGGTCTCCGGTCCGGTCTTCTCGGGTGTGGAGATCCGGCGTACGGAGGAGATGCACCGTGGGCCCAGGATCTGCTTTAGCCCGGCGTGCAGGTCCGTGGAGTCGTCGACCGTGCAGAGACGCTCTTCCACCGCCCCGTCGCGGGTGAGCAGGTAGAGGGGATGGTCTCCGGGGTGGCGGCCCATGACCTCCAACGCCTCCCCGACGATGGAGCGGGAGAGACCGACCAAGGCCTCCGCCGAGAGGTAGACCGGGTCCGGTCCGGGGTCGAGGTATAGCTCTTCGAGCTCTAGAGCCACGATGCGCGGCAGCCCCTCTTTCCGCTCCACCCGGCCCCGGACCTTCAGGACGGCGTCCTCTCGCACGCCCTCCGCGCAGCTCGCGAAGACCTTCGGGAAGACCATTACCTCCGCGAGCCCCTGCGTGTCGTCGAGCTGGAGCATCGCCATCTGATCCCCCTTGCGGGTGGTGTTTATCCGCACGGAGGTCGCGAGACCTCCGACCCACACGGCCTGCCCGTCCCGGCAGTTCTCGAGGTCCGAGACGGTCGTGTCCGTGTGCTTCTTGAGCTTGTGCATGACGGGCCTCAATGGATGGTCCGAGACGTAGAGCCCGAGCGTCTCCTTCTCCCACTCAAGGCTCTCCCGCCGGTCGTCCTCGACCTCCCGGACCTCCGGCCGAGCCGGGGCCAGCTCCGCGAGCTCCGCCGTGTCGAACATGCAGAACTGGTCCTCGTTCGCGCTCTTCATACTCCGGGCAACAGCCTCCACAGCCTTCTCGTGGACCTCGACCATCGCCGTGCGCGAAGCCCCGGAAGCGGAGCTATCGAACGCCCCGCACTTTATTAACGACTCTATTGTACGTTTGTTATACGTCTTTGGGTCAATCCGTTCGCAGAAGTCGAAGATGTCCTCGAACGGGCCGTCTTCGCGGGCGGAGATGATGGACTCCACGCAGTTGTCCCCGACGTTCTTCACGGCGGAGAGGCCGAAGCGGATGGTCTCGCCAACGACCGTGAACCGGCGGCCGCTCTCGTTAACGTCGGGTGGCAGGACCTCTATCCTCATGGCGCGGGCCTCGGCCACGTACTGCGGCACCCGGTCCTTGGTATTCATGACGCTAGACATGAGCGCGGCCATGTACGCCTCGGGGTAGTGGGCCTTCAGGTAGCCCGTCTGGAAGGCGAGGAACGAGTAGCAGGCCGAGTGGCTCTTGTTGAACGAGTAGCCCCCGGCCTTCTCCATCCAGTTCCAGAGCTCCTCGGCGACCTCCGGAGCGACCTCGCTCTCGACGCAGCCCTGCATGAACTTGTCGCGGAGGGTGGCGAGCATCTCGGCGTTCTTCTTGCCGATGGCCTTCCGGAGGGTGTCGGCCTCGCCCGGTGTAAAACCGCCGAGGGACTTGGCGATCTCCATGAGCTGCTCCTGGTACGCTGCGACACCGTAGGTCGGCTCCAGGATGGGTTTGAGGCGCGGGTCGTGGTACTCCACGGAGCCCGGGTCGTGCTTGCCGTTCTTGAAGGTCGGGATATAGTCCATCGGGCCGGGGCGGTAGAGGGCGTTCAGGGCCACGAGGTCGTCGAAGCGGTCCGGCTTGACCTCCTGGAGCATCCGCTGCATCCCGCTGGACTCGAACTGGAAGACCCCGAAGGTGTCTCCCCGGGCGAAGAGCGCGAGCGTCTCCGGGTCGTCGAGGGGTATGTTGCGGATGTCGGGCTCCTCGCCGCTCGCCCGGCGGATGTTCTCCAGCGTCTCCTCTATGACGTCGAGGTTCCGCAGGCCGAGGAAGTCCACCTTGAGTAGCCCGAGGGCCTCCACGTCGGACATGGGGTGCTGGACCATCACCGCGCCCTCGTCCTTCGCGACCTTCTGGAGCGGCACGATGTCGGTGAGGGGCTCCTCGGAGATCACGACCCCGGCGGCGTGCGTGGAGGCGTGGCGGGAGAAGCCCTCTATCTCGAAGGCTATGTCCAGGATGTTCTTTGCGGCGGGGTCTTTCTCGACAAGCGAGATCATCTCCTGCGCCGCCCCCGGGTGCTTCTCGCCGGGGGTGTAGGTCCCGGCCTCCTCGTCCCGGTCGAGGACGTCCCGCAGCGTCGTTCCGACCGGCTTCTCGGGTATGAGCTTGGCGAGCTTGTCCGTCTCGTTGTAGGGGTGCTCGAAGACCCGGCCGGAGTCCCTTATCGCGGCCCGCGCGCCGAGGGTGCCGAAGGTGATGATCTGGGCTACGTGCTCGTGGCCGCCATACTTCTCCGTGACGTACTGCATCACCTCGGCCCGGCCGGAGACGGAGAAGTCTATGTCCACGTCGGGCATGCTGATCCTGTCCGGGTTCAAGAACCGCTCGAAGAGGAGCGAGTACCCGAGAGGGTCGAGGTCCGTAATCTCCAGGGCGTAGGCCACGATCGAACCCGCCGCCGACCCCCGGCCGGGACCGACGGCTATCTTGTGGTCCTTGGCGTACTTCACGAAGTCCCACACTATGAGGAAGTAGTCCTCGAAGCCCATCTTCCCGATGGTCGCGAGCTCGAAGTCGAGCCGCTGCTTTACCTCCTGCGTGAGGGCGCCGTACCGCGCGACGAGCCCCCGCTCGCACTGCTCCCGGAGGTACTGCTCCGCGGTGTATCCGGGGGGCTTGGGGAAGTTCGGCAGCCGGGTCTTGCCGAGCTCCATCCCGATGTCCTCGACCATGTCTATGACCTCGACGGTGTTGGAGAGCGCCTCGGGGTGCTCGGGGAAGAGACGCTCCATCTCCTCGACGGGCTTTACGTAGAACTCCTCGGCGGGGAACTTCATCCTCTTGGGGTCAGCGTGGAACTTCCCGGTCCCGATGCACAGCATCACGTCGTGCATCCTGGCGTCCTTGCGGGCGGTGTAGTGGGAGTCGTTGGTCGCCACGAGCTTTATGCCGGTGTCCCGGTGGAGCTTCAGAAGCCCCTCGTTCACCCGCTTCTGCTCCGGGATGTGGATGTGGTCCTGCATCTCGAGAAAGACGGCGTCGAAGACCTCACCGTACTCCATCAAGAGCTTTCTAGCTTCGTCGAGCTTCCCTTCGAGGATGCGCGTCGGCACCTCCGCGGAGAGACACCCCGAGAGGCAGATGATGCCCTTGCCGTGCTTTCTCAGGGTCTCCATGTCGACCCGCGGCTTGTAGTAGAAGCCTTCCAGAAAGCCCGCGGTAGAGAGCTTCATCAGGTTCCGGTAGCCCTCGGGCGTGCGCGCGAGGAGGGTGAGGTGATAGTACTGCGCCCGGCTCCGGTCGTGGCGGTCGGCGGTGACGTAGACCTCGCAGCCCAGCACGGGCTTTATGCCGGCCTTCGTGGCCTCCTTGTAGAACTTTACGGAACCGTACATCACCCCGTGGTCGGTGAGCGCGATGCCGGGCATGTTCGACTCTTTGGCAAAGGAGACGAGGTCCCGAATGCGGCTCGCCCCGTCGAGCATCGAGAACTCCGAGTGGCAGTGCAGGTGAGCGAAATCCGTCCCCGTCATCCCCGAGCTTCTCCCCTTCCCAACGCTGGCTCTCCGATCACCGCACAGAGGCCGACGGGACCCGCAAAAGAGCCCCGTCAGTCGGCCTGTTCTCCCCGTGCATCCTCAACGCCCACCACTATAAGGGCTCCCCGTACCGGTTGTCTACAGCACCTGTACCAGAGATTGAAGGACGTTTTGCAGGTTTTTTCATATGCTTTTCGCGATGGCATCCAACCGGGGCTGTATGTGGAGGTTTCCTCCATCATACACGAAACGCGCGGGGGGCGGGTGGGCTTAGCTCTCCCGGGAGAGGTGTGCTCCGGTGCCTGGGTGCGCGGGTTGTTGGAGAAGCTCGATCAGGGCTCCGGGGTCCGTCTCTGTCAGGACGAGGGAGCGGTGCTCCGGGGAGACGAACCCTTCCCGGGTAGCTCCGTCGAAGAGCTGCCGGAGCGGCTCGTAGAACCCGTCCACGTCGAGGAGGCCGCACGGCTTGCCGTGGAGGCCGAGCTGAGCCCAGGTAAGGACCTCGAGGAACTCCTCCAGCGTGCCGTAGCCGCCGGGGAGCGCGAGGAAGGCGTCGGAGAGGTCGGCCATGAGGACCTTGCGCTCGTGCAGGGAGCCGACCACGTGTAGCTCCGTGAGGCCGGTGTGGGAGACCTCCCGCTCGTCCATGGAGTCGGGGATCACGCCTACCACCTCGCCGCCGGCCGCGAGCGCCGCGTCGGCCACGACGCCCATGAGCCCGACCCGACCCCCACCGTAGACGAGGCGGAGCCCTCTCTCGGCTATCCCGGTCCCCACACGCCGCGCCGCGGCCGCGTACGACGGGCGGCCGCCGGTCCGGGAACCGCAGAACACGCACACCGTCCCCGTCCGGGCCTCTCCGTACCCCGCCACGCTATTGGGGGGTTGGGCAGTCAGTCGCTCTTGGAGGAGGTGCTCTCGGAGGCCTTCTTCTCAGAGGGGCCCGAGGAGCCGTTGGTGGAGCTGTCAGCCGAGCCGTTGCTACCGGAGCTGGCGGAGCCGCTGTCGCTGCTGGCGGTCTCCTTGGACTCGGCGGGCTCCTTCTTCGGGCCCTTCTTGCTGTAATCGGTGGAGTAGAAGCCCGAACCCTTGAAGGAGATGCCCACGGGCTGCAGCACCTTCCTCACCGGGGCAGCGCACTCGACGCAGGAGGTCAGAGAGTCCTCCGACATCTTCTGCATCACGTCGAACACGTGACCCTTCTCGCATTTGTACTCGTAGATCGGCATCCGGCCAGCCTCCAACTGTTAGCTAAGAACGCACAACGGGGAGATTATACAACCCCGGCGTCCCCGCATACCGGCCGAATGCCCGCCGGAGAGCTACTCCGGGCGCCGGTTCGGGTCCAGGCTGCCGGAGCTGAACTCCTCGTTCATCCTCTCGCGGGCGGCCTCCACGATCTTCGGGTTGGAGAGTATCTCCTCGATCTCGCCCTTCGGGGTGTTGCGGCGGACGTACTCCTCCTGCACCACATCGTCGAGGCTCGCGCCCTCGTTTATGCGATGCACGATGTACTCGAGGACCTTCTCGTTCCGAGCCGAGCTCTGGCGGCTATTGAAGAGCCGCTGCCAGAACGATTGCTTCTTCTCTTCTTCGGCCATCGTTCCTCCTCCCTCTACAGGGTACGGCCTGCCGGACCATACCCTAACGGGTTTGCACCTCGTTTTACGAGTATAACCTACGCATAACCTACGCGCGGGCCTTCGCGGCGCGGGCTCCTGCGAGAGCCTCCGCGATCTGCACCGCGTTGGTAGCCGCCCCCTTTAGGAGGTTGTCCGCGACGCACCAGTACTCTACCGTCCGCTCGCCGACCCGCACGCGGCCGACGTGGGTGCCGGGGTCTCCGGCGGCCTCCAGCGGCGTCGGTATGGCGTCGGCGGCACCGGAGAAGGTGACCCCGGGCGCGGAGCCGAGCAAACCCAGCACCTCATCGAGCGTCACGTCCCGCTCCGTCTCCACGTAGACGCTCTCGGCGTGGCCGGTGTGGACGGGTATGCGGACCGTGGTCGGGTGGACGACGAGGTCCGGGAGGCCGAGTATCTTTCGGGACTCGGCCTTCATCTTCCGCTCTTCGGTCGAGTACCCGTCCTCGCCTATATCCCCGATCTGGGGTATGGCGTTCCCGGCTATGGGCTTCGGGTAGACCCCCTCCCGGCCTTCTTCGAGCGCCTCGACACCGGAGCGTCCGGAGCCCGAGACCGCCTGGTAGGTCGAGACCACGACCCGCTTCAGGCCGAACTCCCGGGCGAGCGGGGCCAGCGGGACGACCATCTGGGTCGTGGAGCAGTTCGGGTTGGCGATGATGCCGCCGTGGCCTTCGAGGTCGTGGGCGTTGACCTCCGGCACCACGAGGGGTACCTCCGGGTCGAGCCGGAAGTCGCTGCCGTTGTCCACGACCACCGCGCCGCGGGCCACGGCCTCCCGGGCGAGCTGCACGGCCGCGCCCTTCTCGCCTTCCGTGCCGGCGAAGAGGGCGTAGTCGACCCCCTCGAAGGCCTCCGGCTCGGCCACGCCGACGTCGAAGGTCTCCCCGGCCATCTCCACCCGGCGGGCCGTGCGGGCGAGCACCCGGAGCTCTTCTATGGGGAAGTCCCGCCGCCGGAGCTCGGCCACGAGCCGTTCGCCGACCAGACCCGCTCCCACGACGGCTACCGTGTATCCTCTGCTCATGTCAGGCCTCCTCGTCTCCTACTTCCTTGTGTACTATGTCTAGCAGGTCGTAGACGACCCCGCTCGCGGTCCGCGCGGGACCGGCGCCGGGCCCTGACACCGTGAGGGTAACATCCGAGTATCGCCGGGTATGGAAGTCGAAGACGTTCTCGGGGCCGTTGATCGGGCCGAACGGGCTCTCCACCGGGGTGTCCGTGAGGCCGACCTCTATCGGTCCCTCCTGCGGGATGCGGGCCAGGTAGCGGAGCATGTGGTTCGCCTCCACGGCACCCATCCGCTCCGCGAACTCCTCGTCGGCCTCGGGCAGCCGCTCCATGAACTCCGTCAGGGGCACCTCATCCAGCCCCTCCGGCACCAGGGACTCGTAGGGGATCTCCTCCGGCTCCACGTCGCGGCCCATGGTGCGGGCGAGGATTATGGCCTTGCGGGCCACGTCGAGGCCGGAGAGGTCGTCCCGGGGGTCGGGCTCGGCGTAGTGGAGGTCTACCGCCTCCTTTACCGCCTCGGAGAAGGAGCGCCCGGCCTCGACCGCGCTCATTATGAAGCCCAGGGTGCCGCTCGGGCTGGCCTGTATCTCGAAGACCTCGTCCCCGCCCTCGATGAGGCTCTTTATGGTGGAGATTATCGGCATCCCGGCCCCCACGGTGGCCTCGTGCCACAGCCGGCCGGGCACGGCGCCCATGAGCGTCCGGTACTGCTCGCTGGTCCCGGAGAGCGGTCCCTTGTTGGAGAGCACGAGGTAGGCTCCGCCCCGCACGCCCGCGAGGTCCTGCTCAAAGGTCCCGCCGTGGACGGCGAGGTCCACGACTATCCGCGTGGTGCCGGGCTCGGGGTCGGAGGCGAGCACGGCGTCCAGGGGCTCCACCCCGAGCTCTGATAGCTTGCCGCCGCCCTCCTTGAGCCGCACGGCCTGGGGCAACAGGTCCTCGCCGACCAGCGCGCCGGAGGTATCCGCAACGGCGCGGTAGTGGAGGTCGAGGTCCCACCGCTCCCGCCACCGCTTGCGCTCTTCGAGCACGATCTGGGCGGTAGCCCGGCCCACGTGTCCGAGGCCGAGCTGGACTATCTCCACGCGCTTCATGCTACCTCCCGGGCCGCCGCGGCGGCTACGCTTTCAGATGCCCCTCCGGGCTCGCACACGAGCGCCGCGTGAAGGAGGCGCAGGGCCGCGAGCGACTCCGCCCCGTCTACCACGAAGAGCAGGCCCTCCGGCGTGCTCCCGGCCCACGTCACGCCGATCCCCTCCCGCCGGAGCGCATCGAGCCCCGAGACGAGTTGCCCGCCGCCCGGCGAGCCGATACACACTATCCCGGCCGCTGCTCCGGAGCCCCCATCTACGAGGTAGCTCAGGCCGCCACCGTCCGCGCCGAGCACGCAGAAGACCTCCTCACCGAAAGGTGTCTCCGGCCCCGGACATCGCAGCAGAGAGAGACCTTCCCGCAGGCCGACGCTCCGGACTCCCTCCCCGGGCTCCCGGCCGGAGACGCGGGTGCCCGGAGACTGCGGGTTGAAGGTGCTCTTTACCAGGACCTCCATGCCCGCCGCCGAGGCTGGCTCCATGGTCTTCGGGTGCAGGACCTTTGCGCCGAGGCTCGCGAACGCGCCCGCCTCCCGGTAGGAGAGCCGGGGCACGAGGGCAGCCTCCGGCACGAGGTCCGGATCGGCGTCGAGCACGCCGTCCACGTCCGACAGGATCCAGACCTCCCCCGAACCGAGAGCCCGCCCGAGGGCCGTGGCCGAGAGGTCCGAGCCGCCGCGCCCGAGGGTCGTGGTCGCACCCTCTGGCGAGCATCCCACGTAGCCCGGCACGACCGCGACGGTTCCCTCCTCCAGGAGCGGCGCGACGTACCGGGCGGCGCGGCGCCGGGTCTCCTCGGCGTCTACCTCCGCGTCGGTACAGCCGCCGGTCGTGGAGACCGGGTCCCCGGAGACCACGGCTGCGGGCACCCCCTGGCTCTCTACCGCTCCGGCAAGTATCGTGGCGGAGAGCCGCTCCCCGAAGACCACGGTCTCCGCCCGGCGGACCTCGGGGTCCTCGGACGGAGTGGCCAGGGTCTCCACGAGCCCGTCGAGGAGTGTCCCGAGGCGTCTCTCGACCCCCGGCAGGTGCTCGAGGGCCACGGCCTCGCGGGCGGCGGCGAGGTGCCGGTCGGCGAGCGAGCGGCGGAGCTCGGCCAGGGACCCCTCGCGGGTCGCGCCGGTTCGAGTTCGGGTGGTGCCGGTAGTCGCGTCGGCGTAGCCGAGGAGTGCGTCGGTGGTGCCGCTCATCGCGGAGACGACCACGGCCGGGGGTGCCGGACGACCGTCACGGGCGGTGTCGGCGACTATCGAGGCGGCGCGGACGAACTCCGGGCCGCCGCCCACCGAGGTGCCGCCGAGCTTGATCACGAGGGGTCCGTTGCTCAATCTAGCTCACGCTCCGTTCAGTGCCTGGTCGAGGTCGGCCAGTATGTCGTCGAGGGACTCTATGCCGACGGAGAGCCGGACGTAGTCCTCCGTGACGCCCGTGGACTTCTGCTCGTCCACGGAGAGCTGGGAGTGGGTGGTCGAGGCCGGGTGGATCACGAGGCTCTTGGCGTCGCCGACGTTGGCGAGCAGGCTGTGGAGCTCCAGCCGGTCGATGAACTTCTTGCCGGCCTCCAGCCCGCCGTCTATCCCGAAGCCCAGGATGGCCCCGTACATCCCCTCCCGGTGGTACTTCTGCGCCAACCCGTGGGTCGGGTGGTCCGGGAGACCGGGGTAGTTGACCCAGTTCACCCGGTCGTGGTCCCGGAGGAACTCCGCGACCGCCAAAGCGTTCCTGGAGTGCCGCTCCATACGCAGGGGCAGCGTCTCGAGTCCCTGTAACAGGAGGAAGCTGTTGAACGGGCTCTGGGCCGGGCCGTAGTCCCGGAGCATCTGGACGCGGGCCTTGAGGATGTAGGCCAACTCCCCGAGGACCGGGTAGTACTGGAGGCCGTGGTATGAGGGGTCGGGCTCCATGAACCCCGGGAACTTGCCGTTATCCCAGGGGAAGTTGCCTCCGTCCACGATCACGCCGCCGATGGTGGTCCCGTGGCCCCCGATGAACTTGGTCGCCGACTCGACCACGATGTCCGCCCCGTGCTCCAGGGGCCGGACCAGGTACGGCGAGGGGAGGGTGTTGTCCACGATCAGGGGCAGCCCCGCCTCGTGGGCGACCTCCGCCACGGCCTCTATGTCCAGGGTGTTTAGCTGCGGGTTGCCGACGGTCTCGGCGTAGAGCGCCTTGGTCTTGTCGGTGATGGCCGCCCGGAAGGCCTCGGGGTCGGTGGCGTCGACGAACTTCACGTCTATGCCGATCTTGGGCAGGGTGTAGTGGAAGAGGTTGTACGTCCCGCCGTAGAGCCCGGCGGAGGAGACGATCTCATCCCCCGTCCCCGCGATGTTCAGTATGGAGAGCGTCTCCGCCGCCTGCCCCGAGGCCGTGGCGAGCGCCCCCACGCCCCCTTCGAGGCTCGCGACCCGCTTCTCGAAGACGTCGGTCGTCGGGTTCATTATGCGGGTGTAGATGTTCCCCTGCTCGGCGAGCGAGAAGAGGTTCGCGGCGTGGTCGGTGTCGTGGAAGACGTAGGAGGTTGACTGGTAGATGGGGACGGCCCGGGCCGTGGTGGTGGCGTCCACCTCCTGTCCGGCGTGCAGCGCCCGGGTGTCGAACCCGTAATCCCCCGCTGTCCTGTCTGCTGTGTCCGTCATATCTCTCTCCTATCTTCCGTAGTGCTGCTCTTGAGGAACGGCCCGGCGGCCGCCTCCATCTGGTCCCAGTCCTTGAGGAAGGCGTCGTGCCCGCTGTCGGACTGTATCTCCACGTACCGGGCGTCGGCACCGGCCTCCCGCGCCCGCGCCGCCGCCGCCCGGACCTCGCCCGGCGGGAAGAGCCAGTCGCTGGAGATGCCCACGAAGAGCACCTCGGCCCCTATCCTACCGTAGGCCTCCTCCGGGGAGGCGTAGCCCGCGGCCACGTCGTAGAGGTCCATGGCGCGGGTGAGGTAAAGGTAGGAGTTGGCGTCGAAGCGGCCGGTGAGGTCCCTACCCTGGTAGTGCAGGTAGCTCTCGACCTCGAACCGCCCGCCGAACTCCCGGTGGAGGGCGGGGCGGCTCGCGGGCTCTCTTCCGAACCGGGCCCACTTGCCCGCGGCGCTCTGGTACGTGACCATCCCGGCCATCCGGGCCAGGGCGAGGCCCTTCTCCGGGGAGCGTCCGGTCCCGTAGTACTCCCCGCCCTGCCAGTCGGGGTCGTCCACGATGGCGCGGCGCCCGATCTCGCTCATCGCGATGCCCTGCGGACCGAGAGCCCCCGTCGCCGCCACCGGCACGGCCTTCCGCACGAAGCCGGGGTACTCCACCGCCCACTCCAGGGCCTGCTGACCCCCGATAGAGCCTCCGACCACCGCCGCCAGCCGCCGGACACCCAGAGAGTCCAGCAGCCGCCTCTGGGCCCGGACCATGTCCCGGATGGTTACCATCGGGAAGCGGGGACCGTAGGGACGGCCGTCTCCGGGCTCTTCGGAGACCGGGCCCGTGCTCCCCGAGCACCCGCCGAGCACGTTCGCACAGACCACGAAGTGCCGGTCGGTATCTATGAGCCGCCCCGGCCCGATCATGGGGTCCCACCAGCCGCCGCGAGGGTACTCTTCGCAGGCTCCTCCGGCGGCGTGAGAGTCCCCGGTCAGGGCGTGGGCGACGAGCACGGCGTTCTCGCCGGTAGCGTCCAGCTCGCCCCAGGTCTCGTAGGCGACGGTCGCTTCAGGGAGGTATCCGCCCAGTTCCGGCTCGAAGGAGCCTATGAGGTGAAAGCCCTTGCCCCTGCACCCTCGGGCCGGAGCGTGGCTAGCGCCGGCCTCCACGTCTGGTGTCATGTTCCGTAGTAATGCAGCCTCCTATGTCGTCAGGTCTTCGCCACCGGCGCCGGACAACCCGGACGCCAGCCTTACGCGCAACCCGCTCGGTTAGAAGAGGCCATGAGAGGAGCTCTTCCCACATCTTCCAATCCGCAACTCGCCTGCTGCGCACTGCTGGACTTGGCACCTCGCTGCCGGATAATCCGGCCGCCGGTTGCCGCGGTTTCTCCGGGCCAGTTCCCTCCACCGCTCTCGATGCGAGTCCGCGCTAATGAAGGATGCTAAAACAGCGGAATCTCCGGGTCAAGGGTCGCTCTCCGCTCCATAGCTCCGCCCTAGTAAGCCCGGGCGAATACGGCGGTCTCTCCCGACCGGCCGGAGACGAGGTCCCTGCCCTCCTCGCGCTCGAAGGGGAGGAGCCGGATCGTGGCCTTCGTATCCTCCTTGATCCTTTGCTCGGTCTCTGCGGTGCCATCCCAGGAGGCGACGACGAAGCCCTTCTGGTCCCGGATCGTCTCCTTGAACTCCCCGTAGGACTCGACCCTGCGGGTGTTATGGTCTCTCATGGAGGTCGCCTGAGCGAGGAGGTTATCCTGGATCTCGCCGAGCAGCACCCGCAGACGCTCTCTGAGGCCCTTGCGCGGGACGAACTCCTTCCCCCCCGTGTCGCGGCGGACGAGGACGGCCTGGTCCTTCTCGATGTCCTTCGGCCCGAGCTCTATGCGCACCGGCACGCCGCGAAGCTCGTGCTCGGTGAACTTCCAGCCGGGGGAGTGCTCCTCGTCAAGGTCCACCTCGGCGCGCAGCCCGGACTCCTTGAGCTCCGCGTAGAGTTTCTGCGCCTCTATCCGCACCTGCCCCTTGCTCTCGCCCCGCCAGATCGGGACCACCACCGCCTCCGTGGGCGCGAGCCTCGGCGGTATCTTGAGGCCCTTGTCGTCGCCGTGGACCAGGATCAGGCCGCCTATCGTTCGGGTCGAGAACCCCCAGGAGGTCTGGAACGGGTGGACCCGATCCTGGTTCTCGTCGAGAAAGGTGATGTCGAAGGCTCTCGCGAAGTTCTGCCCGAGGTCGTGACTCGTAGCGGCTTGCAAGGCCCGGCCGTCGCCCATGAGGCCCTCGCAGGTGTAGGTCTCCACGGCCCCGGCGAACCGTTCCGAGGCGCTCTTGGCTCCCGTGAGGACGGGGATTGACAGCATCTCGTAGAAAGTGTCCCGGTAGACGCCGAGCATCCGAAGCGACTCCTCGCGCGCCTCCTCGGCCGTGGCGTGAACGGTATGGCCCTCCTGCCAGAGGAACTCCGCCGTGCGCAGAAAGGGGCGGGTGACCATCTCCCACCGCATGACGTTCGACCACTGGTTTATCAAGAGCGGCAGGTCGCGGTAACTCTGGATCCAGTTGCGGTAAAAATCGCAGATAATGCTCTCGGAGGTCGGCCGGACGGCGAGCCGCTCCTCCAACTCGTCGTCGCCACCCATCGTTACCCAGGCGCACTCCGGGGCGAAGCCCTCCACGTGCTCGCCCTCTTTCTTGAGGTAGCTCTCGGGGATCAAGAGCGGGAAATAGGCGTTCTGGTGACCGGTGGCCTTGAAGCGGTCGTCGAGGTCGCGCTGGATGCGCTCCCAGATAGCGAACCCGTAGGGTCGGATGGCGAAGGTGCCGCGCACCGGGCCGTAGTCGGCGAGCTTCGCCATCCGCACGAGGTCCAGATACCACTTGCTCGGGTCCTCGCTCTTTTTCGTAAGTCTCTCTGCGGTTCCCTCGGCCATGCGAGTCTCCTCTCTAAATCACAACGTCCAGCTTTTGGAGAGTATAACGGTCCGTACCGGGTGTCTCCGCCCGGCTCGACACTATACGGCCGTGAGGGTCAGGGTCGCCAGGGAGAAGTAGATTATCAGGCCGGTAGCGTCCACGACCGTGGTGATCAGGGGCGCGCTCGCCACGGCCGGGTCGATCTTCAGCCGCGAGAGCAGGAACGGCAGAGCAGCCCCGATCAGGTTCGCCGTGAGCACTATAACCACCATGGTGAGCCCGCCGAGCGTGACGCCTCCGGGAGAGGAGAGCGCTTCTAGCTGCTAGAGAAGAACCGGTGAGACGGGAGGCCGCGCCGCTCTCTATGGCATCTACTACTCGAGTCCGAGTCCACGAACGACGCTCACCTCCCTCTCACGGGTCTCTTGCGGTGAACGGACATACTGTAGCCTCGCGCAGAGACTGGGGCAAGGCCGCCCCGAGGTTTCGCGCCCGTTTTCGAGCCGGAGGTTAGAAATAAGTTTTGACCCATGTTAAATTTGCGTTAAGTTAGACTGTCTAGACGTGCGTGTTCGGAGGAGAGACTTGGTGAGTTCAGGGGGTGAGAACCGGAGCGCGGTCCGGCGCACGTTGCTGGACGGTTGGGAGTGGGTCTACCTGCTGAGCATCCTGCTGCCGCTCTTCGTCTACAACCTTTCGCTGAAAGCCCTGCGCATCTTCTCTCTGGAAGAGAGCCACGGTCTGCTCTGGCACCTGAGCCTCATGCGTTCGGAGTTGCTGTTCAACGCGGGGTACGCGATCCTGTGCATCGGTCTCTTTGCGGTGGCGCGGCGCGGGGTTCTGCGCGCAGCGTCCCTGGTGGCGCTGCACGTCACGGCCATCGCCGTCGTGGCGATCACGACCAGCTCCTACCAGTACTACGGGACCACGGGCTCCTCCCTGGACTACGGCATCGTCACCTACTACTTCGCCACCCCCGGCGAGGCTCAGGGCGCAATCTCCAGCGAGATGGCTACCTCCGCCTGGCTGGTCCTGGCCCTCGGCCTCTTCTACGCTCTGGCCGGTCCCCATCTCGTAACGCGGGCCGCCGAGCGGCTGGGCCTGATCTCCGGTTCCGCACCGCAAGAAGGAGCCGCCGCGAGCCAGCCCCCCGCTCCCGCCTCCTCCCGGCAAGAGACGGCCGAGCAGGCCTCTGACGGTGGCGAAGCCGGGGAAGCAGAGGAGCCCGCCGGAGGAGGGATGACCCGGCGCAAGCTCTCGCGAAAGGAGTTCCTGGCCGTCGGCGCTGGGGCTGGCGCGGGTGTCTTCCTCCTCCGGGAGTCGCTCCTGCCGAGCACCGCTACCGGTGCCAGCGGGGGCGTCTCCCGCTCGCCGGTCTCCAACCTGATCGCCACGCGGGCCGAGGCAGCCCGGATGCAGGCCGCAGCCGAGGGCGTCGAGGTGACCAACACCCTCGCGGGCGTCCGGCTGAGCCCGACCGCCATGACCCGGCCGCGCCACGTCGCCCTCATACACCTGGAGTCCGTCCGCGAGCGCTCCGTCACCGTCTACGACGGCGGCATGCGTACGACCCCCTACCTCGACGACCTCGCGGGCCGGAGCCTCGTGGTGGAGCGAGCGTACACCACCCAGCCGCACACCACCAACGCCATAACCTCCGTCAACGCGGGTATGTACCCCTACCCCGGCACGGACATAGTGGAGTCCCAGCCCGGCGGCGTACCCGCCCGGTGCCTGCCGGACCTCCTGCGGGAGCAGGGCTACCGCACCGCCTGGTTCCAGTCTGCTGTCGGCGGATTCGAGGACCGTGCGCAGCTCGTGGAGAACTTCGGATACGACCACTTCCAGGCCATAGAAGAGATGGACACCGAGGGCTTCCAGATGTCCAACTACCTGGGCTACGAGGACGACATAATGCTCGCGCCCAGCCGCCGGTGGCTCGAGAAAGACCTCGATACCCCCTCTCTCATAACCTACCTCGGCGTAACGCCCCACCACGACTACCAGGTACCCGACCGCTACGGCCGCAAGGACTTCGACGACGACGACCAGCTCGACCGCTACCTCAACAACGTCCGCTACGACGACTTCTGGGTCCAGAACATCATCGAGCAGTACAAGGAGCTCGGCATCTACGAGGACACCATCTTCGTGATCTACGGCGACCACGGCGAGGGCTTCGGGGAGCACGGCCGCTACCAGCACGACGGTGTGATCTGGGAGGAAGGTGCCCGGGTACCGCTCCTGATCCACGACCCCTTGCGCTACGGGGGCGAGCGCGTAAAGGGACCGGCGAACCTCATGGACATCCCGCCGACCATAGCCGAGATGCTAGGCTACAGGGTCGTGGACGGCGAGTATCCTGGTAACTCCCTCCTGAACCTGCCCTCCGACCGCACCCTCTACATAAGCTGCCGCCCAGACCTCCTGAGCATGGCGAGCATAAAGGGATACGAGAAGTTCATCTACCACTTCGGCAAGCAGCCCGACGAGCTCTTCGACCTGCGTAGAGACCCCCTGGAGAAGAGGAACCTCGCCAAGAGAAAATCCGAGGGAGAGCTCGAGCAGATGCGCACGGAGCTGCTGGAGTGGCACGCCAGGACCGGCGCTCTGTACACCCGCTCCGGCTCCAGATCCAGCTAGTAGCCCAGTATCAGCAGGAGGGCCACGAGCGTGGAGAGGGCGAAGCCGTAGTAGGCGAAGACCCGCATGCTGTAGCGGGCGAAGTACGCGAGCAGGAGCTTGATCGAGAGGTAGGCCGTCACGGCCGAGACGGCGAAACCGATACCGAAGAGCAGCAGCGTGAAAGGCGTCATCTCCACGTCCAGGAGCACCGGTAGCTGAACGCCCCCCGCCCCGGCGGTAATGGGGATGCTCATCAGAAACGAGAACCGGGCGGCCTCCGTCCGGCGCATCCCGAGGAAGAGACCGAACGTTATGGTCGCCCCCGACCGGGAGATGCCCGGCAGGAGCGAGATGGCCTGTCCGATGCCGATCACGAGCGACTCCAGGAAGGTGAGCTTGGAGATCTCCTTGCTCTTCTCCCCGATCCTCTCGCTCACGATGAACAGTATGCCGAAGGCCGTCAGGCCGCCGACCACTACCCACGGGTTCCGGAGCCCCGTCTCGAAAAAGTCCCGGAAGGCGAACCCGATGCCGCTCGCGGGTACGGTGGCGAGCAGGAGCAGGTAGGCCAGCCGCTGGTCGGTGTCCGAGAAGTCCGGGCGCGGCAGGGACCGGAAGAACGCCACCATGACCCGCCAGAGGTCCCGCCAGAAAAAGGTGACGACTGCAAGGAGCGTGCCCATGTGGAGCACCACATCGAAGGAGAGCCCGAACTCCTCCTGGTCCATCCCGAGGAAGTACTGCCCCAGGAGCAGGTGCCCCGAGCTGGAGATGGGGAGGAACTCCGTTATCCCCTGGACTACGCCCAGCAGTATAGCCTCGATCAGATCCGACATATCCTCTTCTCTTCGACCTCCATAAGATACTATTGCCGGGCGCGGGCCCGGAATCTTCCGGCTACGGCCCGGGCAAAGATACCATCCCTGCAGCGTCCATGTGGAGCGCG
>JACCZN010000104.1 GCA_013695915.1 Rubrobacter sp. | reverse complement strand
AGGGAGATGGAGCACCCCCGGCCGGTGAACCGCACGTCGGCAGCCGTGCCGTCCTCGAAATTGGCGTAGACCGTTACCTCGTCGCCGCACAGGGGGTTGGTGAGGTGGTTCTCGAGGTCGGCGCCCTCGATCTCACCCCAGTTCCGGGGCCGCTGGTAGTGGTCCATGATGACCTGCGTGTAGAGCTCGCGCAGCCCGCTCATGCGAACGCCCCGAAGAACTTCCGCGCCTCCGCGAGGGCCTCGGCGAGCCGGTCTACCTCGTCTCCGGTGTTGTAGAGGTAGAAGCTGGCCCTCGCCGTGGACGAGACGCCCAGGCGGCGCATCAGGGGCTGGCAGCAGTGGTGCCCGCTGCGGCTCGCTATGCCCTCCTCGTCCAGGAGCTGCGAGAGGTCGTGGGGATGGACGCCGGGCAGGTCGAAGGAGACGACACCGGTGCGGTCCGCCTCCGGCCCGTAGATGGTGATGCCTTCCAGCTCCTCCGAGAGCCGCCGGTAGGCGTACTCCCCGAGCTGCCGCTCGTGCTCGCGGACGTTCTCCATCCCGAGGGATTCCAGGTACTCCACGGCGGCCCCGAGGCCGACGGCCCCGGCCACGTTCATCGTCCCGGCCTCGAACTTGTACGGCACCTCGGCCCACGTCGAGTGGTCCAGGTGTACCTCCCGGATCATCTCTCCCCCACCCAGGAACGGGTCCATCTCCCGGAGGAGGTCCGTCCGGCCCCAGAGGTACCCGATGCCCATCGGGCCGAGCATCTTGTGACCGCTCGCGGCAAAGAAGTCACAGCCCAGAGAGCCCACGTCTACCGGCAGGTGCGGCGCGCTCTGCGCCCCGTCCACCAGCATGAGCGCCCCCGCCCCGTGCGCAAGCTCCGCGAGCCGCTCGACGGGGTTGACGGTCCCGAGCACGTTAGAGGCGTGTACCGCGGCGACCATCCTGGTCCGCGGCCCGATCAGCCGCTCCGCCTCCTCCATGTCGAGCGTGCCATCATCCCGCACGGGGATGAAGCGCAGCCTCGCACCGGTGTCACGTGCCGCCAGTTGCCAGGGGACCAGGTTGGAGTGGTGCTCGGTCTCGGTCAGCACCACCTCGTCGCCCTCGCGCAGGTTCTTCCGGCCCCACCCGTGGGCGACGAGGTTTATGGACTCGGTCGTGCCGCGGGTAAACACGAGCCCCGTGGTCTCCGGAGCACCGATGAACCGGGCCACCTTCGCCCGGGCCTCCTCGTAGGCCGCCGTAGACTCCTCGGCGAGGCGGTGTACCCCCCGGTGGATGTTCGCGTTGTGTCTCTCGTAGTGCTGCGTCAGGGCGTCGAGCACCTGTCGCGGCTTCTGGGAGGTCGCGGCGTTGTCGAGGTAGACCAGCGGCTTGCCGTCCACCTCGCGCCCCAGTATCGGGAAGTCCCGCCTTACCTTCGCTATGTCGTACAATACCCTTCCTCTTATTAGACTCCTTTCCCCTATTTTTACACACTCCGAACGCGGTGCTCCGGAGGGTGCCAGCGAGACGCCCGGAGACGGGCCACCGAGACCCTGGACTGGCCTTTGGACCAGCGGGAGGCTAGCGGCGGAGCAGCCAGATAAGGAGGGCGATCGCGCCGAGCCCCGCGAGGCCCACCGCCACGGGGACCACCCGTTTGGTGAGCGCGTCCCGGCTCGCCTCCCCGAGGTCCAGCGGCTCGGGCTCGGTGTCCTGCTGGATGATCCTGCGCCGGGCCGGCTGCTCCTGCGTCGCCGAGGAGGTAGCGGTGGCGGTGTCTCCGGAGGCGCCGTTGGCAGAGGGTGCCTCCTCCGGCTCCTCCCGGACGTTCTCGCCCATGATCTCGCGCCCCAGACAGGCTGCGAACTGGTCTATGATCTTGGTCGCCACCTCCTGCTGCATGCCCCGCCCGAACTGCGCCACCTTGCCCGTTATGTGCATGTCCGTCTCGACGCGCACCCGGGTGCTACCGCCCTCCTCGTGCATCGTGGAGGTTATGGTGGCCGAGGCGGTGCCCTGTCCGCGGGCGTCCTTGCCGTTGGCCCGGATCACGGCCCGCCGCGCCTCCTGGTCGGCCTCCTCTATGCCGACCGTGCCGTTGTACTTCTGGCTGACAGGCCCGAGCCGGACCGTCA
>JACCZN010000091.1 GCA_013695915.1 Rubrobacter sp. | reverse complement strand
TCGAGGAGATAGACGACCGCATTGTCGACAACATGGCTATGCAGCTCGTCATGAAGCCGAACGAGTACGATGTGCTCGTCTGCCCGAACCTCTACGGCGACATACTCTCCGACGAGTGCGCCGGGCTCACCGGTGGCCTCGGCGTGGCGCCCGGGGCAAACATCGGGGACGAGATAGCCCTCTTCGAGCCGGTCCACGGCTCCGCGCCCAAGTACGCCGGCCAGAACCGGGCCAACCCCCTGGCGACGCTGCTCTCGGCAAAGAACATGCTCGCCTACATGGGCATGACCGAGGCCTCCGACCGCATGCAGCAGGGCATCGAGCGGGCGCTCGAGAAGCCCGAGACCCGCACAAAGGACCTCGGCGGCACCGCCGGTACCAGAGAGTTTACCGAGGCCGTAGTCTCAAACCTGTAGGATCGGGTAAGAAGCCTCCCGTTGTGTCGGCGGAGTGCGTGAGGAGGAAGGTCATTGCGCGTCCTTGTTGCAGGTGGTGACGGTTTTTGCGGTTGGCCGACGGCTCTGTACCTCTCTTCCCGGGGGCACGACGTCTCGATAGCGGACAACCTCAGCCGCCGCGAGTGGGACCGGGAGCTCGGCACGAACTCCCTGACGGAGATCTCCGAGCCCGGCTCCCGGGTGGCCCGGTGGAAGGAGGTTAGTGGGCGTGAGATCGAGGCGTTCGTCGGGGACCTGACCGACGAGCGCTTCGTCTACGAGACCATCGAGCGCCTGCGCCCCGAGGCCGTAGTCCAGTTCGCCGAGCAGCGCTCCGCCCCGTACTCCATGATCGACCGTTCCCACGCCGTCTTTACCCAGGTAAATAACGTGGTGGGCACGATGAACCTGATGTTCGCCATTGGTGAGCTCGTGCCGGACTGTCACCTGATAAAGCTCGGTACCATGGGTGAGTACGGCACCCCGAACATAGACATCGAGGAGGGGTACCTCACCGTCGAGTACAAGGGGCGCACGGACACCCTGCCCTACCCGAAGCAGCCGGGCTCCTTCTACCACCTCTCCAAGGTCCACGACTCGCACAACATCATGTTCGCCTGCCGGGCGTGGGGTCTGCGGGCGACGGATCTGAACCAAGGCGTGGTCTACAACGTGGACACCGAGGAGACGGCCTCCGACCCAGTCCTGCGCAACCGCTTCGACTACGACGGCATCTTCGGGACGGCTCTGAACCGGTTCTGCGCGCAGGCCGCGAGCGGAAGCGGGATCACGGTCTACGGCGGCGGTGGTCAGACGAGGGGGTTTATCGATATCCGGGACACGGTCCGGTGCGTAGAGCTTGCGGCCAACCACCCGGCAGAGAGGGGAGAGTTCCGGGTCTTCAACCAGTTCACCGAGCAGTGGTCGGTCCTGGAGCTGGCGCAACTGGTGGAGCGGGTCGCCCGTAGCCTGGACCTCCAGACAGAGCTCGCCTACCTCGACAACCCGCGGGTCGAGAAGGAGGAGCACTACTACAGGGCAGCGAACACCCGGCTCATAGACCTGGGCCTGAAGCCGCACCTCCTGACCGAGGAGACGGTCGAGAGGCTACTGGTCATGGCCCTGGAGAACAGGGCGCGCATAGAGCCCGAGACCTTCGCCCCGCGCGTTGACTGGCGCAAGCCGGACTACAGGTAGGGACCCCGCTCCGAGCCCCTTGCGGATAGCCCTCTTCACCGAAACCTTCCTGCCGGCCACCGACGGTGTCGTGACCCGGCTGCGGCACACGGTCGAGGAGCTGGGCCGGGCCGGAGACGAGGTGCTCGTCGTGGCGCCGCGCCTGAAAGGCCAGCCGCACTCCTACGCCGGAGCGCGAGTGTACGGTGTCCCCGGCGTCCCCTTCCCGCCATATCCGCAGATACACCTCGCCCCGCCGCACCCCGGCGTTGGCCGCGCGGTCGAGGAGTTCGGGCCGGACGTGATCCACGCGGTGAACCCCGTAGCCCTGGGGGTGGGCGGTATCTACTACGCGTGGCGGCACGAGGTCCCGCTGGTCTGCTCGTACCACACGAACGTGGCGGCGTACGCCCGGTACTACGGGCTCGGCTCGATGGTGGGCTTCACCCGCTACGTGACCCGGACGCTACACAACCGGGCCCGCGTCAACCTCTGCACCTCCAGCGCCACCCTCGACTACCTTCTCGAAGAGGGCATCAAGCGGGTCCGCCTCTGGCCCCAGGGTGTGGACTCCCGGCGGTTCCACCCGGACAGGGCCAGCCGGGAGTGGCGCGAGCGGCTCTGTGGGGGAGAGCCGGAGAAGAGGCTCGTGCTCTTCATCGGCCGCCTGGCCCCCGAGAAGAACCTGGAGCAGCTTGCGGCCGTGCCGCGGAGCCTCCCTGGTACCCGGCTCGCCGTGGTCGGCGACGGCCCGGCCCGCCAGAGCCTGGAGCGAGCCTTTCACGGCACCCCGACGGTCTTTACGGGCCTGCTGGAGGGCGAGGACCTCGCGAGCGCCTACGCCTCGGCCGACGCTTTCCTGTTCCCCTCCACGACGGAGACGCTGGGTATGGCGATGATAGAGGCTCTCGCCTCCGGTCTACCGGTGGTCGCCGCCCGGAGCGGGGCCTCCGGCGAGGTCGTGGAGGAGGGGCGCAGCGGGCTGCTCTACGAGCCGGGCTCCGATGCTTCACTGGTGGCCGCCACGAGCCGGGTACTGGGCGACGAGGAGCTGAGGGAGACGCTCTCGCGGGGAGCGCGGGCCGCAGCCGAGGAGCGCGGGTGGGAGGCGGCGACCCGCACCCTGCGGGTCTACTACGAGACAGCGCGGGAGACCGGGTGACCGCCGGGCCCGGCACGAAGCGCGAACGCTTCCGCAGGTTCGGGTTCAGCTTCTCCAAGTTCTCCATGGTCGGGTTCGTGAACGCGGTAATAGATTTCGGGGTGCTGAACCTCTTGCTCTTGCTGCTCCCCACCACCGACAACCTCCAGATCGTGCTCTACAATCTCGTGGCCCTGGTGATGGCGAACCTGAACAGCTACCTCGGGAACGC
Organism: Rubrobacter sp.; assembly: GCA_013695915.1. Lineage (GTDB taxonomy): Bacteria > Actinomycetota > Rubrobacteria > Rubrobacterales > Rubrobacteraceae > Rubrobacter_A. Next base: position 4,851 of record JACCZN010000091.1, on the reverse strand, counting down.
GTTCTGGACCTTCAGGGAACGCGCCAGGTCCGGCAGTCGCCAGAGGGTCCTCTTCTCCCTGCAGGCGGTGCTGAACGTCGCGGTGAGCACCGGGGTGTTCTGGCTGTGCATCCACGCCCTGCTGGACCTCACCGCCCTGCCGCCGCACGTGGGGGAGAACGTGGCGAAGGCCGTCTCCGTGACGGTGGCCTCCCTGATGAGCTTCTTCGTCATGCGGTACCTGGTTTTCTCCGGCAAGAAGCGGTTCGGCGGCCGCTTGTAAGGCGTCTGTGACCGTGCTACATTACCCCGGCAAGTGGACGTGCGGAAGTAGCTCAGTTGGTAGAGCATCACCTTGCCATGGTGAGGGTCGCGGGTTCGAATCCCGTCTTCCGCTCTGGCTGCGGGGTCACGGATGCCAAGCCCGTGAGCACTACCGCAGAAGGCCAGTCTATGGCGGCATGGCCGAGTGGTTAGGCAAGGGTCTGCAAAACCCTGTACCCCGGTTCAATTCCGGGTGCCGCCTCTCGGAGCGGGCGGACCGCGGCCCGGGTGCAGGGGCGATTAGCTCAGAGGGAGAGCGCTTCCTTGACACGGAAGAGGTCGCTGGTTCGATTCCAGCATCGCCCACTCCGCCGGTTCCGAATTCCTCTATCTTCCGGCTATAATGTGCCGGGTTCTCCTGCGATTCGAGAGAGGTTCCGATGGCTGAGGTCAGGCTGCCCGACGGTAGAGAGCTTGCGGTGGGTCCCGGGGAGAGCGCCCGGGAGGTCACGGAGAAGATAGGTTCCCGGCTGGCCCGGGACGCCGTAGCTGCGAAGCTGAACGGCCGGGTGGTGGACCTCGACACCCCGGTGAGCGGCGGCGGGGACTTCGAGGTCCTTACCAGGGACTCCCCGGAGGGGCTGTACGTGCTGCGCCATTCCACGGCCCACGCCATGGCCCAGGCGGTGCTCGAGCTGTACCCGGGCAGCAAGCTCTCGATAGGCCCTCCGATAGAGGACGGCTTCTACTACGACATAGAGGTCAACGGCCGCATCACCGACGACGACCTGCCGCGCATCGAGGAGAAGATGCAGGAGGTCGCGGAGCGTGACCTGCCGATAGAGTTGGAGGAGGTCTCGAAGCCCGAGGCCGAGAACCTCTACCGGGACAACCCGTACAAGCTGGAGCTCGTCCGGGACCTCGAGGACGGTGAGATCACGGTCTACCGCCAGGGGGAATTCTTCGACCTGTGCCGCGGGCCTCACGTGCCGAGCACCGGGAGCCTCGGGGCGTTCAAGCTCCTGAACCTCGCCGGGGCCTACTGGCGCGGGGACGAGAACAACCCGATGCTCACCCGCATCTACGGCACCGCCTGGCCGACGGAGAAGGAGCTGAAGGCGTACCTGCGGCGTCTGGAGGAGGCCCGGCAGCGGGACCACCGCAGGGTCGGAAAGGACCTGGGGCTCTTTACCTTCTCCCCGGACGTCGGCGCCGGGATACCGCTCTTCCTGCCGAAGGGCGAGACCCTGCGGCACCTGATGGAGCAGTACGTCCGGGAGGTGCAGACCCGGCACGGCTACGACCACGTCTGGACCGGGCACCTGGTAAACGAGCGGCTCTACGAGAAGTCCGGGCACATAGAGCACTACCGGGACGCCATGTTCCCGCCGATGGTGGACGGAGAGACCAGCTACCGCCTCAAGCCCATGAACTGCCCGAGCCACATGACGCTCTTCAACGCCCGCGCCCACTCCTACCGGGACCTGCCCATCCGCTACGCCGAGTTCGCCACACTCTACCGCTACGAGAAGAGCGGCGAGCTCACGGGGCTCACCAGGGTCCGCAGCCTCACGCAGGACGACGCCCACGTGTTCTGCACCGGGGAGCAGGTCCAGGAAGAGTTCGCCGGGGCGCTCGCCATAATCCGGGAGGTGCTGGACACTTACGGTTTCGAGGACTACCGGGTACGCCTCTCCATGCGCGACCCCGCCAGCGAGAAGTACATCGCCGAGGACGAGAAATGGGGGAGGGCCGAGGAGGCGCTGCGCGAGGCGCTCGGCGCAGCCGGTATCTCCTACGAGGAGGTACCCGGCGAGGCCGCGTTCTACGGGCCGAAGGCCGACTTCATGGCCAAGGACGTCCTCGGGCGGGAGTGGCAGCTCTCGACCATACAGGTCGACTTCATACAGCCCGCCCGGCTCGGGTGCGAGTACATCGGGGAGGACGGCAAGGCCCACACCCCCGTGCTGCTGCACCGGGCCGTAACCGGCACGACGGAGCGGTTCATGGCGGTCCTGATCGAGCAGTTCGGCGGCGCCTTCCCGGTCTGGCTCTCGCCGGTACAGGCCGTGGTGATACCGGTCGCCGACCGGCACCTGGAGTACGCCCGGAAGGTACAGGGCACGCTCGGGGAGCACGGCATCCGCACGGAGGTGGACGACTCGCTCACGAGCATGCAGAAGAAGATCCGGGAGAACTCCCGACAGAAGGTGCCGTACCTGCTCGTGGTGGGAGACACGGAGGCCGAGGAGGGCTCAGTCAACGTGCGCGAGCGCGGCCAGAAGACGCAGGAAGCCGCCGGGCTCGGGGAGTTCGCGGAGCGTGTGTCGGGGGAGATTGCAGCGCGTGATTCTTATAGACAGTGAGAGAACCGGAGTTGTATAATATTGAGGAACAGGAAGGGACAGCGGGCTTGCGGCACCCCTTTTAGTAGATGACGTAAGCGCCGCAGCCCCGTAAAAAGAGATTTCGAGAGGAGTGGTTTACAGTAGCCGCTGAAGAAGAGACGAAGATAAACGGGCAGATCCGGGCCCGCTCTGTACGGTTGATCTCAGCCGACGGGGAGCAACTCGGCATAAAGCACATCCGCGAGGCGATGGAGTACGCGGAGAGCAGGGACCTCGACCTCGTCGAGGTGGCTCCGAACGCCACCCCCCCCGTGGTCCGCATCATGGACTACGGCAAGTACAAGTACCAGAAAGAACAGGACCGGAAGGCCGCCCGCAAGAAGCAGGTAAACGTAAACGTCCGCGAGATCAAGCTCCGTCCGAAGATCGGGGACCACGACTTCGAGACCAAGAAGGGTCACGTGGAGCGTTTCCTGAAGGGCGGGGACAAGGTCAAGGTGACCATTATGTTCCGGGGCCGGGAGGTACAGCACCCGGACCTGGGGGAGAAGCTGCTGCGCCGGCTCGCGGAGGACCTCGGGGATCTGGGCCGCATAGAGAGCCAGCCGAACCTCGACGGGCGCAACATGATAATGGTGCTCGTCCCGAAAAAGGAGTCCGCCACCGGATCCGGCAAACAGGAGAAGAGCGCCGCCCGCGGCTAGCGTGAACTAGAAGTGTAACCGTTTGCTACAATAGCGAGCGTTCTGGAGGCGAACCGGCAACTCCCGTGCCGCGAGCCTCCGTAAAACCCTGCGGCCGAGCGCCGCAGCGGCCGGGCAACAGAGACCTCGGCCCCAAACGTGGAGGAGAGAGCAGTGCCGAAGATGAAGACTCACCAGGGTGCCTCCGGGCGCTTCGAGGTGAGGAAGAACGGCAAGATCAAGCGCCGCAGAGCCGGCCACAACCATATCCTCGAGAAGAAGCCGCCGAAGCGCAAGCGGCGTCTGCGGGGGGACGACTTCGTCTCCACCCAGGATGAGGGGCGCATGAAGCGTCTGCTGGGGAGGTTCTAGGATGACCCGCACGGCGCGCAGCGTCCACGCCCGCAAGAAGCGCCGCAAGACCCTCGAAGCGGCGAAGGGCTACCAGGGGACCAAGCACACCTCGTACAAGCGGGCCAAGGAGCAGGTCTGGAAAAGCGGGGTCTACGCCTACGAGGGGCGCAAGCAGCGCAAGCGGGACTTCCGGAGGCTCTGGATCCAGCGCATAAACGCCGGCGCCCGGGAGCACGGTATGTCCTACTCCCAGTTCATCCACGGCGTCAGGCTCGCCGAGGTCGACCTGGACCGCAAGGTCCTGGCGGACCTTGCCGCCACGGAGCCCGCAGCTTTCGCGGCGGTGGCGGAGCGGGCCCGGGAGGCCCTCCAGGCCGCCTAGCTACCCTGCACCTACAGGAGAGAGCGTATTCGAAGGGGACGGAGCGTCCGATGCTCCGTCCCCTCGGTGTGTCCTGCCCGGTAACCCGTTGAGGACTTTAGAGCCCTGATCTCACCGCGCAGGACATCCAGGCTCCGGCAGAAGAAGCACCGGGAGGCCGAGCGGCTCTTTCTCGCAGAGGGAGCGAGCCTCGTGGAGGAGTCCCCCGAGCCCCCGGTTGCGCTGTTTACGGAGCCGGAGGCCGTAAGGAAGCTCTCCACCCTCACCACCCCTACCGGTCCGGTAGCCGTGTTTTCCTACCTCGACGTGTCCGCGGAGGAGCTTCTGGAGAGGAGCGAGCGCCTGGTCCTGCTCCACGGCGTGCAGGACCCGGGGAATGTGGGCACCGTGATCCGGGCCGCCCACGCCTTCGGGGCCGGGGTGGTCCTGTCGAGGGGCTGCGCCGACCTGTACAACCCGAAGACCGTCCGCTCCACGATGGGCTCCATCTTCCACGCCCCCGTCACAAGAGAGGTGGACACCCCCGCGTTCCTCGGGGAGTGCCGGGAGAGGGGCTTCAGGCCGTTCGGCGCGGTCCCCGTGGGCGGCGGACCGCCAGGCTCGCTGGCTGCCGGGAAGACGGTCGTCGTCGTTGGCGCGGAGGGTTCGGGTCTTCCGGAAGAGGTGCTGCGGGTCTGTGAGGGCACGGTCACCGTGCCCGCGCGGGCGGCCTCCCTCAACGCCGCGGTGGCGGCCTCGATACTGCTCTACGAGGCATATACCCGTGTGCTACCATAGCGCCTTATATGGCGGCTCCGGAGCGCATCGAAGAGCTAAAAAGCGCGGCACTCGCAGAGGTCGC
>JACCZN010000178.1 GCA_013695915.1 Rubrobacter sp. | reverse complement strand
TGCCCGAGGCTCCTGCGTCACACTGTTGGACGGGCTCTCTACGGCACCAAGTAGCGCCGACGTCTGCTAGGCGACTCCTTCATTTTCATGGCCTCGGGGCGGCCCGGCAAGGGCTATGAAACACTGTGGGGGAGATGAACACTCACGTCGGCCCCAGCGCTTCCGAGAAGGTCGAAGACCTCCGGAAACACCGAGGAGGCCCGCACGGGTTTGCCGAGCATAAAGGAGATCCGGAGATCGGAGACCGGCCGGGCGCCCGGCTCAGACACCCCGCGATATCCCAAGGCGTTCCTCGCAGAGCTCCAGCAGCGCCCCGGTAAAGGGCCGCCGGTCCGCAAACAGCGTGCTGATCTGGATGTGCCGCGCCAGGGTAAGGGTGGTGTAGGCTCGCACCGAAGCTCTTCGCATCCCGCCGGAGAGCTCCAGGAAACGCTCCTCCAGGGCCGCCTCCGGGCCGGACAGCGCGTACGGGTCCCCCAGGGTGCGCAGGCTCAACTCCTCGATGTGCCCCAGGAAGTTCCCGATGTCCAGGGCCGGGTCACCCTCGCAGTAGAGGTCGAGGTCCAGGAGGTATATTCGGTCGCCATCCACGAGGACCTGGTCCGGGTAGAAGTCCCGGTGTACCCCGCAGGTCTCGGGCTCCGGCAGGGCGTCCCCCAGACAGTCACAGGCGTCGAGCACCTTCTCCAGCCGCCCGGACAGGTCCGGTCTCTCCCGGCCCACCAGCCGCAGACGCTCGCGCAGGATGTAGAGCTCATCCGCCACACCGTGCGGTCGCCGCAGCGGCAGTACTTCCGCCCGGTGGAGCTTGTGCGCGGCCTCCGCGATCCGGCACGCGAGAGCCTCTCCCCCGGCTCTGGAGAGCAGGTCCGTCGCGGGGATACCCGGCACCCGGCGCTGCAGCCACAGGTGCATCTCCGGGAGGGCGCCGAGGACCTCCGGGACGGAGACCCCGTCGGCGCTCTCCGGACCGAAGCCCGACTCGCCGAGGGCGCCCTGGACGCGGTAGCTCCTCCGGTCGAGACCCCGCGCCCGGACCTTGCCGAGGAGCGTCGTGCTCCGCGGAGGGCCGCCGGCACGTGCGAGCTCGACGTAGTACTCGATCAGGGCTCGCCGGCCCGGTTTGTGCCGGACGAGCCGGGCCTCCCGGACCCTGAGGCTGTCCTCCTCCGGGAGCAGCACGCGCTCCAGCGCCTCCCGGACCTCCCCGGCGTCGAGGGCCCTCTCGAGGAAAGGCATCCCGGGGTCCAGGACAGCTCCCGGATTCCTCACCGCGCCCGGTACTCCGGCCACTCTTTGGAGGGACGGGCCCCGACCTTCTCTGGTCCCTCGGCCTGCCACCATTCCCGGCACCGGTCCGCGACCCTCGCGGTCTCCGCCGAGACGGCCTCGACGGCCCGCTCGTAGCCGAGCTCCGAGAGGAGGTCTCCGGCAAGCGCCTCGAAGAGCTCCAGGTCCCGCTCCGTCATCTGGGTGCTCCAGTCCCTGAGCCCGGTGGTGGGCGGTAGCCAGGCCTTCTTCGCCGAGATGCCCGGCTCGTCGCGGGTCCGGCCCTCGTGGTAGGAGAGCATCTCCTTTGCGAAGGGAACCTCCAGGAATTCGGCGTTGCCGCGCAAGGTCTCCTCTGGCCGGGCAACCAGCTCCTCGTACTTTATCTCGTGGTAGCGGTCCGCCCGCATCCCTCCCCCGTCGCGGCGGCCCGTGCCCACCAGCCAGCGCCACCACAGCGCGCAGACGGCCACGGGCTCCTCCTGCCAGAGCGCCAGCCTCCCGGGCCCCTTGCTCTCGTTCGCCCACTTGAGGGTCGAGAGGGCCACGTCCCGGCCATCCCGGATTATGTGCAGGACCCTGGCCCCGGGGAAGAGGGCGTGCAGACGGGGGAGGTGCCGCACGTAGTCCGGGGTCTTCTCACCTGCGAGCGGCTTTCCGTGCAGCCCGCCGTACTCCTCGTAGAGAGCCCCGACGAACTCCCCGTAGGTCCGCGATCTCTCCTCCGCCCGGCGCACGGCGTCCCCGGGGAGACCGAGCCGGTAGAACCGCCGGTAGCCGCGGACCTCGTCGGCTAGCTCGGGGGTCAGCAGAGGGTCGACGCCGACGGGCACGTACTTTATGACCCGGGGTATGAAGTGCGAGTCGTTCGCCACGGCAAGCCAGGGGTGGCTGTCGAGCATCCTCTGCAGGAGGGTGGTCCCGGACCTCGGACAGCCCACGGCAAAGAGGTACGGGCTCCGCGACGCGGACCGCTCCAGCGGTCGCTCCGGCGTACCGGCGGACAAGGTTTCTCCTGGCTCTCGCGTCAGCTCCTCCGCTCTCTACCGGCGCCTGTAGTGCGCAGGGATGTGGCTCTCAGTATCTCCCCAGCTCGTATCAGGATCTCCTCCGTCCGCCGGGGCCAGTCCGGGTGGCGGTACCGGAACGGCTCAGGGGCCATCCGCAGGAGACCGGCGGCGGTGTAGACCCCGACCCGGTCCGGCACGGGACGGCCGGTGGAGTACCGGTACCCCTCCAGCAGGGCCTCTCTAAAGGACTCCGCCCGGTCCGGGTGGAGGTCTCCGTCGAGGACGCCCCGCTCGAGGTGAGCGGCGAAGAGCCCGAGGTCTTCCGCGGGGTCCCCCCGCACGGCCCGGTCGAGGTCGAGCAGGGTTATGGTCTCCCCGGAGAGGAGGACCTGTCCGGCGTCGAAGTCCCCGTGTATGGGCCGGCCGGCCGGTGGCAGGCCCGTAAGGGTACCGGAGATCAGGCGGGCGAGGTCGCCCGAGAGACCGGCGAGGTGAGGGGAGAGGTGGCCGATCCCGCAGGCGACCGCGCGGAGGGTCTCGGCCTCGTCCCCGCGGCCCGGTCTGGCAAGCCTCCCGGGCTCCTGAGAGTGCAGCTCGGCGAGGGCCGCGCCGACGGTGGAGAGCTCATCGGGATGCAGCCCGGGCTCGAGTAGGGCCTCGCTCAGGGAACGGCCCGGCAGCCACTCGAAGACCAGGAGGCGGTGGCGGTCGGAGTGCCCGACGAGGGGTGCGAGCCGGAAGGGGCCTCGGGTCTTGAACGCCTCGGTGAACGCTTCGGCGTTGGTCCGGGCCGCGCGGTAGCCGTCCCCGGTGTAGACTTTCAGAAGGGCCCGGGCCCCGCCGTTGAGGAGTTGCGCCACGTACCGCCGCTCGGGCTTGTACCGGATGCCCTCCAGCCCGGCCTCCCAGAGGTCCCGCCTCCCGCCCAGGCGCGACCGGAGCAGTTCCCTCCGTTCGTCCGCGTCGTGTAGCTGGGGCAGGGCCTTGAGCTTCTTGTCGTTGGGGAAGAAGCTCACCGAGAGCGCGAGGTCCTCCAGCACGAAGCGCCCTACCCCGAGCGGCCCCGGCGTCTCCGGCGGCTTCCGGGCCTTCCGGAGCTTGTCGTGGGCGTCGGGCTTGTAGGCTGTGGCGTGGACCCTCGTCTCCTCCCCGGCCACCGTGACCCGGTAGGAGGCGAGGCAGTCCGTGCCGGGTTTGTACCGGACGTAGGTGCTCCGGGCCGCCTCCACCCCGGCGTCGGGTACGGCCCGGGCCAACCTGGCGGCGAAGGCCTCGGGGTCGAGCAGGGTGGACAGCCCGGGGAGGGCTGCGTCCCGGCGGACGAGGTCCGCGTCAGCGGGTAAAAGCACCGCGTTCCTCCTTGCTGCTCTCGGCCTGCTGGAGCCTGTAGAGGGTAGCGTACCGGCCACCGCCCTGCAGGAGCTCCGCGTGCGAGCCGCGCTCTACCACGCGTCCGTTCTCTACGTAGAGGACCTCGTCCGACCGGGAAGCCAGCCGCAGGTCGTGGCTTATAAGGAAGGTGGTGCGGCCCTCGGCAAGCTTCTCCAGGGCCTCGGTCACCTCCTGCTCGTTCTCCTCGTCGAGGCCGACGGTGGGCTCGTCCAGGAGCAGGATTGGGGCCTTCCGGATGGCCGCGCGGGCGATGGCGATCCTCTGGCGCTGCCCCCCGGAGAGGCTGCCGCCGCGCTCGGAGAGGACCGTATCGTAGCCCTCCGGCATCTCCTCTATGAACTCGTGCGCGTTGGCGATCCGGGCGGCGGCCTCCACCTCCTCGTCGGTGGCTTCCGACGTGCCGTAGGCGATGTTGTCCCGGACGCTCGCGGCGAAGAGCAGGCTGTCCTGGAGGACCACGCTGATCTGGGACCGCACCGATTGGAGGGTGTACTCGCGGATGTCCCGCCCGTCTATCGCGACCCGGCCCTCGTCCGGGTCGTAGAGCCGGAGAAGGAGGTTGGCGAGCGTGGACTTGCCGTTCCCGGAGATCCCCACCAGCGCGATGCGGCTCCCGGGCGTGGCCTGGAAGTCTATCCCGCTAAGGACCTTCTGGGCCGGCTCGTAGCCGAAGCTGAGGTTCTCGAAACGGACGTCGCCCTCGAAAGCGGGCGCCGGACGGGCGTCGGGGCGGTCCCGGATCTCGGGCTCCTGCTCCATGATGTCCATCACGCGCTCGCCCGCCGCCGTGGCCTTCGCTATCCGGCCCGTGTACTTGGCGAAGTCCCGCACGGGACGGAAGGCGTTCTTGAGGTAGGTGAGGAAGATAATGAGGTCGCCGGGGGTCAGGGAGCCAGAGATCACGAGCCGGGCACCGAAGTACAGGACGAGCGCCGTGAAGATTCCGATCAGGACATCCGCCGTGCGCTCCATCCTGGAGGCGAGGCGCTTGACCTGCACGCCCTCGCTGAGGCTCTTCGTGTTCTGGGCGGAGAAGGAGCGGTTGAAGACGCCCTCCAGCGAGAGGGCCTGGACGATCTTGATCGCCCCTATAGACTCGGAGGCCGTGGCGGCCATCGCGCCCTGGCGCTGGCGCACCTTCCGCGAGGCCCCCGTGATGCGCTTCGAGAGGCGCACGGTCGAGAGCCAGAAGATCGGGATGATCACGAGCGCTATGAGGGCGAGCTGCCAGTTGAGGAAGAACATTACGCTCAGCATGCCGACGAGGACCAGTATGTTCCCCAGGAACGGCATGAGGGCCGTGACGACCACGTCCCGGAGCATCCCGATATCGGTTATGAGCCGGATGGTGAGGTCCCCGCCCTTGGCCTTGTTGTGGAAGGAGAGCGAGAGCCGCTGGAGGTGGTCGTAGAGGTCCCCGCGCACCTCGGTAAGTACGTTGTTACCGACGAGGGCGAAACCGACGGTGCTGGCGTAGGTGGAGAGTGCCCGCAGCCCGATAATGGCGGCCACCGCCACCGCGCAGACGGTGAGCAGGGCCATCGGGTCGAGCCTGTCGAGGTAGGGGATGCCGGACTGCCCCCCCGCGGGCGTGTCGACGACCACGCGGTCTACGACGAACTTCAGCGGCCAGGGCTCCAGCAGCCGCAGGCCGACCTCCAGGAAGAGCACCAGGAACGAGCCCCCGGTCAGGGCCCGGTGCTTGCGGACGTAGGGCCAGAGGCGCGGCAGGATCCTGCGGAGGCCCGGCAGGGACTTCTTGAGGCTCTCCTTGCGCGCCACCTGGCTAACCCACCCCCTCGTAGTTGGTGCGGGAAGCCGGCTTCCCACCGGGGAGCTGTAATATACGCTGAGCTACCGCGTCCCAGGTATGGTCGCGGAGCACGGTCTCCCGGCCGCGCCGACCGAGGCGGGAGCGGAGCCCGCGGTCCCGCCGGAGCTCGTCGAGCGCCGCCGCCAGAGCGCCGGGGTCTCCCGCCGGGCAGAGAAGCCCGTTCTCGCCGTCCCGGATCACGTCCTCGAGCTGCCCGACCCGGCTCGCCACGACCGGCAGCCCCGCCGCCAGGTACTCGTAGATCTTCAAGGGAGAGAAGTAGAAGTCCCTCTCTCCCGGATAGGGGGCCACCGCTACGTCCATAGAGGCCAGGAGGCCCGGCACCTCCGCCGAAGCGACAGAACCGGTGAGGTGCGCGGCTCCGGAGAGCCCGCGGGCCGCAAGCTCGTTCTCGAGCCCGGCTCTCTCCGGCCCGTCGCCGACCACGAGGAGCCGGGCCTCCGGGGCGCGCCGGTGGAGCCTGCCGAAAGCCTCCACAAGTTCCGCCAGGCCGTGCCAGGGCTTCAGGGTCCCCACGAACCCGACGGTGAACGTCCCGGAGGGGCGGGAGGGCTCCAGCCCCTCCGGGAAGCGGCCGGGATCCACCCCGTTCGGGACGACCTGCACGCGGCCCCGCGCGGCGGGGTAGCGCTCCAGGTACTCCGCCACCCCGCCGGAGACGGCGAAGAGGAGCGTAGCCGCCCCGAAGACCTTCTCCGCAACGTCCTCGGCGCCCGCGCGGTCGACGAGGCCCCGGTGAGCGGCCTGCTCCTCGACGAGCGGCGCGTTCACCTCCAGAAGACCCGGCACCCCGGCGTCGAGGGCATGCTCCATCCCCGCGAAGCTCCAGAGGGCGTAGCGTTCGTAGACCGCATCGAAGGGCCCCTCCCTCTCCAGGGCGGCACGCAGCTCGATGTTCGCCGCCAGAGCACTCCCCTCGCGGGCGGCGAGGTCGCCCTTTGGCAGGGCGGGTAGCCGGTGTACGGGGACCGCCGCCAGCTCGGGGTCCGGGTCCCCTCCGGGGCGCGGGGTGAAAAGCTCCACGCGGGCCCCGCGCCGGACCAGCGCCCGCACGACCTCCTGGACGTGGATCGAGTTCCCTTTCCGGCCGAAGACCGGCACGCCGGGGTCCATGCAGACGTAGGCTATCCTCGGGGCCGTGCCCGCCATCCTTTAGACGGCCTCCAGCCCGGCCCGGGTTGAGGCTCCGAAGACCTCCCGCAGGCTGGCGGCGTTGCGTTCCACGTCGAACTCCGCCTCCACGAGGAGCCGGGCCCGGGCCGCCAGCCGGTTCCGCAGCGCGGCGTCGGCCAGCAGCCGTTCGAGGGCCGCCGCGAGCGAGACCGGGTCGTGCTGGATCGCCACGAGCCTCGTCTCCCCGTCGCGGAGCACCTCCGGGATGCCGGTCACGTCCGTCGAGACGCAGGGGGTGCCGAGGGCCATCGCCTCCAGGAGCACCGTCGGCAGACCGTCGCGGTTACCGTCGGAGCC
>JACCZN010000080.1 GCA_013695915.1 Rubrobacter sp. | reverse complement strand
GACCGGGAGACACGTTGCTGTTGATCGAGGTCTCCGAAAGCTCGCTGGAGTACGACCGGAGCGTGAAGCTGCCCTTCTACGCCGGAGCCGGTATCCCCGAGATCTGGATCTTGGACCTCGCCGCCGGGGAGGTGGAGTCGCACTCCGGCCCGCGTCCGGGCGCTTCTCTGGGCGGCTACGGGACCAGACGACGCTACGGCCGCGGTGAGGAGGTACTCTCGCAGACCGTCCCCGGTCTGGCGCTGGACGTGAGCGGGATACTCGGAGGGTAGGACGCCGTCGGCGAGCCCGGCGTGCGCGCGACCGGCGAGACACCTCCCTCATAGTCTGGGCCATCGCCGAGGGCCGGAAGGCTGCCCGCGAGGCCGACGAGTACCTGATGGGAGAGCGCCTGCTCCTCGCGGACTGGCGCCGGGCGCCCGGGCCTGACTAGAATTGTCGGCATGGAGCACCCGGTCGGACCTCGCGGAGAGCGGCACGCGGTGCCCGCCGTCGCCTGGGTAGCGGCCTTCGTGCTCTGCGGGATCGGGGACTCCTTGCTGGGACGGTGGGTCCTTACGCCCATCCTGGTAGCGGCCTTCTACGGCGGCATGGTCGTGATAGACCTCCTCACCTATCCGATGCTCTCCTTCTGGCGAGGTTGGCTCCGGCGCCGGGGGATACTGGCCTGGTACCTGGTCGAGGTGGGGCTGCTCTGGGGCGGGACGACCCTGGCCCTCGTCCTCCTCGCCCCTGTGTGGCTGGGATGGAGCTGGGAAGATATGTTGCCCCTGCAGGTGATCGGGGGCCTACTGCTCGCGGCCTCGGTGGGGGTGGGGACGTGGGCGGTCGGGAAGATGGGCTGGGCCAGGCTGCTCTTCGCCGGCGCCCTGTTCCCGCCGGGAGCCGGGGCGGAGGAGAACGGCGTGCCACAGCGGCTGGTGCTGGAGGGACCGTACCGCTACGTGCGCAACCCCCTGTATGTGACCGACCTCCTCCTGATAGTGGGCGCGGCCCTGCTCACCCGGAGCTGGGCGCTGCTCCTGCTGGCCGCCGCCTACGCCGCGCAGCTCGCCCTTCAGCTACCGCTCGAAGAACAGGAGCTCGGGGAGAGGTTCGGCGGTCGGTACCGCCGCTACTGCGAGCTCGTGCCTCGATTCATCCCGAGGCTCCGCCCCCTGGAGCAGCGGGCTCTCTACCGCAAGGACGGGCCAGGACCACGAGGTGGCCGCTCTCCGCGGTAAAAGGCTCCCCCTCGAAGCCGCCGTAGACGCCCTCCAGGGAGAACCCCGCGAGCCGGAGCATCAGCGAGAGCTCGTCGCGGGAGGTAACCCGGATCTCCAACCCGTGCGCCCGCTTGCTCTCCAGGGTGCCCGAGGCGTCGTACAGCTCGTAGAACAGGCGCATGGAGAGGAGCTGCGAGGCCGCGTCGTAGCTGGAAGCGCTGAAGCGCTCGAGCACGCCCCGCGGAAGCTCGCGGGTCAGGTCGTGGCGGAGTTGTGGTCCTCCCGGTGGCCCGGAGAGCTCCTCCGGGGAGAAGGCGGAGACCTCTATCCCGAGGAGGCCGTAGGGGGAGAGATGAGCGTGCGCGTTGCGCAGGAAGGCCAGCGCGGCTTCGGGGCTCGTCAGGCACAGGAACGAGTTGAAGGCGCAGATCGCGAGCCCGTAGCGCCGCCCGAGACGGACGTCGCGCATGTCGCCGCAGACCCACTCCACGCCACCACCCTTCTCGCGTCCCCTCCGGACCATCTCTCCGGATACCTCGACGGCGGTTACCTCGAACCTGGCTTCGGAGAGCGGCTCCGAGAGGCGGCCGGTCCCCGCGCCCCACTCGACGATGGGGGCCCTCTCCCGCGCGGCCACGGAGAGCCAGAACGGGAGATCGTAGTCGTGGTCGTACTCCAGGTCGTAGAGGTCGGCCAGAGGGTCGTACTCGGGCACGGGCTGCTCCTCTCGTTCTCGGGTCTGCATGGCGGATATAATTACCCCAGGATTATCCTGGAAGCCGGGCGAGCCGTGGAGGTTTTGCAGATGGAAGTCCTCTCGACGATCATCGTAATAGCGGTACTAGCCTCGCTGGTGGGCTATGCTATCTCGAGCTACAACGGCCTCGTGCGCCGCAGGAACGGGGTCGAGGAGGCCTACCGGCAGATAGACGTGCAGCTAAAGCGCCGGTACGACCTCATCCCGAACCTCCTCGAAGGCGTCAAGCGGTACTTCCAGCAGGAGCAGGGGGTCCTCGAGGAGGTGACCCGCGCCCGGAGCGCGGCGATGCAGCCCCAGTCGCCGGGGGAGCAGGCCCAGTCGGAATCCCGGCTCTCCGGGGCCATCGGCAACCTCTTCGCCGTCTCCGAGAATTATCCGGAGCTCCGTTCCAGCCAGGTGCTCCTGGACTTCCAGGAGGAGCTCTCTTCCACGGAGAACAAGATCTCCTTCGCCCGCCAGCACTACAACGACTCGGTGCAAAGTTACAACACAAAGATACAGAGCTTCCCGGCGGTGCTCTTCGCCCGCGCCATGGGCTTCTCGGAGAGCGAGTACTTCGAGGCCCAGGGCCCCGAGCGGGAGTCCATAACCGTCTCCTACGACTAGGATTCGAGCAGGATGACCGAGAGCGCCACCCGGGTCCCGGAGGGGACCTTCCGCGACAGGATAGCCGCGAACAAGCGCAAGAGCCTGCTCCTGATAGCGGGCTTCGTGGCCTTCGTGGTCGTCTTCGGGTACGTGGTCGGGTACGCGTGGGTCGGGGACCCGGCCGGTGCGCTCTTCGGGCTGGTGCTGGCCTTCGTGGTCGGTATCGTCTCGGGCCTGGTAACCTACTACGGCGGCGCGAAGATGGTGCTCGCGTCCTCCCGCGCTCGGGAGGTAACCCACGACGAGGAGCCCGTCCTCTACAACGTCGTCGAGGAGATGGCTCTCGCCGGGGGGCTACCGGTGCCGAAGGTGTACGTAATAGACGACGCCGCGCCGAACGCCTTCGCCACCGGCCGCGACCCCGAGCACGGAGCCGTCGCCGTAACGAAGGGCCTACTCGAACGGCTGGACCGGGACGAGCTTCAGGGCGTCGTGGCGCACGAGATGGCCCATATCGGCAACCTCGATATCCGCTACGCCATGCTCGTCGGCGTCCTGGTGGGGACCACCGTGCTCATAGCGGACTTCTTTCTGCGGAGCCTGTGGTTCGGGGGTGGGAGGAGGATGGGCGGTGGCCGGGGCGGGGGGCAGGCGCAGCTAATAATGATGCTCGTCGCCATCCTGTTCGCCATCCTGGCCCCGATCTTCGCCAAGCTCCTGCAGCTTTCTATCTCCCGCCAGCGGGAGTACCTGGCCGACGCCACTGCCGTGAGGCTCACCCGCAACCCCAAGGGCCTCGCCGACGCGCTGGAGAAGATCTCACGCAGCCCCAACCCCTTGCAGTCCGCCAACCGTGCCACCGCCCACCTGTACATCTCCAACCCGTTCAAGAAGGCCAACAAGCGCAACGCCGGAAAGAGCCTCTTCTCGACCCACCCGCCGATAAACGAGCGCATCGGCATCCTACGGTCCATGGAGACCGGCCGCTCCGTAGACGAGCCCGGCTAGAGAAAACACACTCGACGCACCGGGGAACACGCGCTAGAATACTGCCTCGTAAACAGTGCCGAATGGTGTAACGGCAGCACGAGTGACTCTGAATCACTTAGTCCTGGTTCGAATCCAGGTTCGGCAGCTTAGAGAAGCACGATAGATAAAACGAATACAGCGAATAGGAAAGAGGCCCGGCATCTACGCCGGGCCTCTTTGACACTAATTTGACACCAACGCGCCGAAAACCAGCGCCTGGAGCTAGCCTAGAGCCTCGTCCATAGCGGACGCTGTGCCGCCATTCATGCCGGGTATCACGTGCGAATAAGTGTCGAGGGTGAGCGTGATGCTCGCGTGTCCTAGCATCTCCTGGACGTACTTGGGGTGGACGTTGCGGGAGAGTAGCAGCGTGGCGCACGTGTGGCGGAGATCGTAGAGCCTGAATGTATCCGGTAATCCGGCGCGGCGTAGGTTCCTCTTGAACGAGCGTATGAGGTTGTGGTGGGAGAGGGGAGTACCGATCTCGGAGGGGAAGACGAGCCCTTGATCCTCCCACAGTCCCGAAAGGCGCATTCTCTCCTCTAGCTGGCGCTTGCGGTGCGCTCTCAGTGTGGAGGAGGCCGCGGCGGAAAGCTCTATACGCCGTCGGCTCCTGGCGGTCTTTGGCTCGCTGATCTCGCCGCTGGCGGAGCGGGAGCGGTTCACCCGAGCCGTGGCGGGGCTGCCTTCGAGGTCCACATCATCCCACCGTAGAGCGAGCATCTCGCCGGGCCTCATGCCGGTGTGGACGGCCACGGTGTAGAACGCCGCGAGTCTCTCGCTGGCGGCTCCTAGCAGAGCCTTGACCTGGACGGCGCTCATGGGCCGCATCTCTTCCTGTACGAGCTTTGGAGGGTCCACGGCGTCCGCCGGGTTGCGCGGGATCATCTCCATTCGCACAGCGTCCTTGAGAGCTTTCTTGGCGATGGTGTGCATGTAGCGCACGGTTCGCGTAGAGAGGCCGGAGTCGAGCTTCTCCCGGTAGAGCCGCCGGAGATCGTGGGGCTTTAGCCTGGAGAGCTTCACGTGCCCCACGCCGGGCACGAGGTGATTGCTTACCATGCGCCCATAGCTCGT
>JACCZN010000066.1 GCA_013695915.1 Rubrobacter sp. | reverse complement strand
GGTCTTGCCAGCCTGCCATATGGCCTGCGCGAGCAACGCGTCGAACTCGCGGGCGGAGAAGAGGTCTATCTCTCCGAAGGCCGACACTATCGGCACTCCTCCCTCTTCGTGGAAGAGCGTCGCGGTGAACTGGTTCAACTCGGTGGCACAGAATCTGTGCAGGTCTTTGGCGAGCACGCGGCTCCTCTTTTCCTCCGGGTTGAATACCAAATATTGAAAGCCCACCGTATACGCTGCTGGAGTGTCGCTCAACCTTCTGCTTTGAGAACACACCTTACTATGTAGTGTCCTTGCATAGTAAGGTGTAATAGAATCTTCGATCGTGGATAAGCTGCGTTAGATGAAGGTGTGAGTTTAGCCTCCAGCGGCCTGTGGTCTAGTGGCAGGAGAGTGCTCGATGAGGGAGCCGACCAGGGTGCTCCTAGCCGACAATCATACGATGTTCCGTGAGGGGCTCGCTGGGCTTCTGGCCTCCTACAGGGGCATGGAGGTGGTCGGCAACACGACCAACGACGCCGAGGCCGCGGCTCTGGCCGAGGAGACGAAGCCCGACGTGGTCATCATGCAGGTGCAGATACCGTTCGAGAGGGCGAGGGAGACCCTCACGAGGATGCGCGCGGTCTCACCGCCTCCGAAGGTCGTAATAGTCACCATGTTCGAGGAGCCGCGCTACATCCGGGAGCTCATGGACCTGGGGGCCAGCGCCTACCTGCTGAAGAGCTCCTCCTCGGAGCAGTTGATCGGCGCGGTGCGCGCCGCGGTCTTCGACCCCGAGGGCGAGAACGTGATCGTGGGCATGCCCCTGGAGGCCCTGGAGAGGGCGGGGGAAGAGCCGGAGAGCACGCTCTCGGCCAGGGAGCTCGAGATCCTGCTCCTCATGTCCCGGGGACTCACCAACCGCCAGATAGCCACCCGACTGTATCTGGCCGAGGCCACCGTAAAGCGCCATCTCGCAAACGTCTACGAGAAGATGGGCGTTCACTCCAGGGGAGAGGCTACCCGAAAGGCCCTTACGGACGAGTGGATCACCATCCGCGACGTTACAGAGGACGCGGAGAGAGATGGGTACGCCCGGAACGAGTAGGCTACCGGCGGGAAGGTCTCGCCTCTGCACCGAAGACCGTCCTCCACGCCGCGTCCAGGACCTCGAGCAGGTCGTCCACCCCCACGTCCTTTACCGTCTCGGTCCGCCCGTCCACTGAGATGTTCGCGTGAAGGTCGTCGATGAACAATATCTCGACCCAGGAACAGGCGAGGTCCCTCACCTCCCGGGAGACGCCGTCGTTGCACACGATCACGTGCGGCTCGAAGCTCCCCACCTCCCGTTCGAGGACCTCCGGAGGGGAGATCCTCACCTCGGAGTCCGGGCGGTGTCTCTGCAGGGCGAGGGCTAGAGACTCCCGATAAGAGCGGGGCGCTATGGAGACCAGTATACGCAGCATCTGCGGGTTCCTCTCACATGGCAAGGCTCCACGCCCATTCGATCCGCAGAGTTAAAACCATAATATCTTTCACAGAGATCGTATACCCACCCGCGACGGGGCCCAAGCGTATATAGCGTCCTTCAAGTAAATATGGGCACAAGTGTGTACGCACCCCCCATCCAGCCCCGCTCGCGCTTCCCTACGGGGCTCCGGGAGCCCTTGGGGGAGAGCGCGGGGGTAGGCGGGGAGTGGCGATGGCTTACGCTCGCTCGAGGGCTGTACCCAGGACCTCCTCGCGCAGCACGACGGCCTCGACCAGCTCGCCGGCCGCGACCCCCTCACACTCCGGCCCTATCAGCGCCAGGGCGTCGGCGCCCGTGAGGGAGGTTATGAGGCCCGAACCCTGCGCGCCGACCGACTCGGCCCGCAGGCCCTTCTCCGTCCTCGTCAGGCTGACGCGCATGGCGTGCATCCGGCCGAACTTATTCTCAACCGCCTCGTCGAAGTAGACCTCGGTGTGCGGCCTCCTGTAGTCTTCGCGGCCCATCATCTTCACTAGTGCCGGACGGACGAAGAGCTCGAAGCAGACCATCGCGCTAACCGGGTTACCGGGGAGGCCGAAGAAGTTGGTCTCTTCCCCGGTGCCGAAGAAGACCGGCTTGCCCGGCTTGAGGTTTATGCCCCAGAAGACCTCCCGGACGCCGAGGTCGAGCAGGGCCGCCTTTACGAGGTCCTTCTCCCCCACGGAGACGCCGCCGCTCGTCACTACCACGTCGGCGGTCTCCACGGCCTCCCGGACGGCTTCGCGCAGGACCTCCGCTTGATCGGAGGCCGCGGCCACGCGGCGGGCGCTGGCCCCGGCCTCGCGGGCCTGGGCGACCATAGCGTAGGAGTTGGAGTCGTAGATCTCACCTGGAGAGAGCTCTCTCGTGCCGGGCTCCACGAGCTCGGTGCCCGTGGAGAGCACGACGACCTCGGGCCTGCGGTGGACCGGGAGCCCCCCGTAGCCCTGGCTCGCGGCGAGCGCTATCTCCGGCGGCCCGA
>JACCZN010000059.1 GCA_013695915.1 Rubrobacter sp. | reverse complement strand
GAGAGGGTCGGCCGGTACGGGCGCCGTTGATGAGGCCGTTTTTCGACACCAATGTGCTGGTCTATGCCTTCGACGAGGGAGAGCCCGGGAGGCGGGAGGTGGCCCGGGCTCTCATAGAAGAGCACCTGGTCGAGGGAGATGGGCTACTCTCGGTGCAGGTCCTCAGGGAGTTCTACTCCGTGGTTCGGAGGGTGTCCTTCCCGCTACCGGCGGGAGCAGTCGTAGAGGCGGTAAGGTATCTCGTCGCTTTCTCGCCGGTGCCAGAGGACGCGGCGATGGTCCTTGGAGCGGTACGCCGCAGCGGCGAGATCTCCGTCTCCTTCTGGGATGCCCTGATCGTCGAGGCTGCTCTGGCCGCAGGCGCGGATCACCTCTTTACGGAAGATCTCCAGCATGGACAGGTCATCGAGGGCTTGCGAGTTCACGATCCGTTTCTGTCTCCCGGATAAACGGTCCGTACTCAGGGGGCCGTCCGAGCCTCGAAGCCGGACCTGTCGAGAGCCCGGGACTCATCTACCCGGCTCCGGGGTGGCCGGTGCTTGAGGCCGTTTGTCTGCGATGCTTGAATACGGTGCGTGTGTCTCGTAGACGGAGGGAGGCTCTTTGAGGCGGGTTCTGGTGACGGGCTGGTGCGGGTTCATCGGGTGCAACTTCCTGCGGCAGGTGGTGCCAGAGCGCCCTTGCCCGTGCTAAGAGGCGGGAGAGCAGCATGGCTCTACCTCGTTACCGGCTCTATACTTTCTATGGCCCTGGCCTCCTTCTCGTCATGCATCACGCGGTAGAGGTCGGAGGCGAGCTGGCCGTTGATCCAGAACTCCGGCGTAGTGCCGAAGAACTTGGCTAGTCTGAGCGCGGTAGAGGGCGTAACCCGCCGCTTGCCGTGTACGATCTCGTTTACGCGCACGTAATCCACGCTGATTCTCTCTGCAAGCTCGGCCTGTGTCAGTCCCAGAGGCTTCAGAAACTCCTCCAGGAGCATCTCTCCCGGCGGCGTCGGGGGAGCACCCTTCGGTATACGCATATATCTCACCACCTCACGTTCGTGTCCTTGTCTCGGCCGTTACTAGTGATAGTCGGTTATCTCCACGTCCTCGGTTCCACCCTCCGTCCACACGAAGCAGATCCGATACTGGCTGTTGACTCTTATCGAGTGTTGCCCCGCTCGCTTGCCCTTGAGTTCCTGGAGGCGGTTTCCCGGTGGACTTCTCAGGTCGTCCACAGCCTCGGCCTGGTTGAGTCTGGTCCAGTTTCCTGCGTGCCACGCTCCAGATGTCCTGTGGACAGGTCTTCCTCGCAGCCCTGGTCTCCAGCCTGTCGAACACGTCCTCCGTGCCCTGATCCTCGAACGAGGCTATAGCCACACCGGCAGTATAACGCATAACGTTATACGTGTTTTTCGGCCGGAGGCGCTGAACCGGAGGATCGTTCCAGTGAGGTGGACGACGGCGGCTCGGATACAGCCGTTGCTCGAGCCGCAAGGTTGGCATGCAGCTCTCCGATTCTGTATAGTTGCGTATAACGATGTCCAGGATCGTTGTAGACGCCGATGGGCTCATCAAGCTCGGGAAGAGCGGGGTGTTACACACGCTCGCGCGGGCTCATGAGCTCCTCGTTCCGTACGAGGTCTACAGAGAGGCCGTCGTGGAAGGTAAGAGGATGTTGCACGAGGATGCCTTTGAGTTGGAGGCCGAGTTCCCGGCGCTCGGAATAGAGGTTGCGGAGGTTGGACCGGCGCTCGAGGCCGGTGGGTCTGTCGGGGCGGGGGAGCTGGCGGCTCTGAGGTTGTACGAGGCCTCTGGGGCCGGTGCCGTAATCTCCGATGATCGGGCGTTCGCGAACTTTCTGGTGCGCCAGGGGGTTCCCGTGTTCGCGTCGGCGGATGCGCTGGTAGTGCTGGTGGAGTCGGGACGGTTGAGTGCGGACCAGGGGATAGAGTGCCTGGAACGGTTGCAGGCTCATATCCGGGGTTCGGTCTTCGAGAGCGCGATGGCCAGCATAAAGGCCGTTGCGGCGCGGCCCGAGGGAGAGGGTGGCGTCAACGAGAACGGCGAGCGCGGAAAAGAACAGGAGGAGAACGAAGATGGCGACGAAGCCCTATCCGTTGAGGGTGCCGGATAACCTGATGGAGGTGGTCGAGTCCAAGGCCAGGGAAGAGAGGACGGACAAGACCACGGTCCTCCGTCAGCTCCTCTATGCTGGAGCGGAAGACTATGTACTCCGGCTTCTCTCGGAGGAGAGGATCAGCCTCGCGCGCGCCGCGGAGCTTCTGGACGTGGATCACCGGCGCATGCAGCGGCTCGCTGGCAGGAAGGGGATAGAGACCTCCCCGACTCTGGAAGAACACGAGCGTGGTCTCGAGACGGCCAGGTCCGTCCTGAGACGATAGGGCGCCGGATGCCCGGAGAACACGGAGGACTTCGCCGACGCAGACAGTTATCGCTTCGTGCGCGGCGCCACAGAGTACCGGGCTCTCGTAGATGGACTGGTCTTCGAACGGGTGGTTCTTCTGGTAGACGCCGCAGCCTCGTGCATCGAGCTCCCGTACCGCGGTCTGTTAGACTGTGTGCACATCGCTTACAGGAGAGACGAGAGGCGGGCCGTGTCGAGATCACGAGGGTTGAGGCTGCCGGAGGATCTGGAGAAGGACATAGAGCGTGAGAGCGACCTTCGTGGAGGGGCGTCCTTCTCCGAGCTGGCGATCTCTCTGCTGCGGGAGGCTGTCAGGATGCGCCGCGTCCCGGGGATCTACTTCGTGGACGGTCTGGACTCCCGGGAAGCGGCCGTCACGGGGACCGGGATCGAGGGTCTGGGAGGTGGTCCGCGCCTACAGGAGTGTGGGAGAGGACTTCGGGCGGCTCGAGGAGTGGGTGCCCCCATGGGCGGCACCATAGGATCCATCGGAGGATATTATCCGAGCCTTTTGAGGATATCGTAGACACCCTCGCGCTGGCCTACGATTACCACCACGACGGCAAGCTCGTCGTCTAGCACCTGGTAGATAACGCGGTACTCGCTACCCACGCCGCTCACGTCGATGCGCCGGTACATAGAGTGCTTTCCCGAGAGCTGGGTGCTCCCAGGGGGCTGGGGCTCGACGGCCAGACCCTCTATAGCGTCCTCCACGCGCCCGCGGGCCTTCTTCTGGGGTATCTTGGCGACGGCTTTCTCCGCGCTGCGCTTGTAGCTCAGGGTATAGCGCGGGCCGTCCGCTCCGCCCCCGGTGTCTCCCACGGGAGACACGGCGAGCTAGGAGGTGCGCTCGGTAGTGCGCTTGAAGGGGACTATCTCGTCGGCTTCGTCGGTCATAACCTGGTCGGCGGCCTCGGAGTCGGCGCGATCCCGGTACTCCTCGAGGAGCTGCTCGAAGAGCCTTAGCTCCTCCATGGAGATGAGCGCCGCCATCGGCTTACCGCGCCTTGCGATGACCGTGTGCTCATGACCGTAAGCCGCCCGCGCCAGAAGCTCGGGCAGCGCGTTGCGGGCCTCCCCGGAGTTCATCTGCCTCTCGGTAGCCTCCATGCCTCTCTCCTTCTCGCGAAACCACTGGACAACTTGTACAACTTGCACAAAAGATAGCATATCCCGGAGCGGTGTGCCAGGGGACCGCGCAAGCTTTCGCCAGCGTCACCGTGTGCTCACACATAGGCCACCGGGTACTGATTACCGTATATCAGTATGTACTGACCCACGGTAGCGCCGCATTGAACCGTGGTCAGGCTGACATGTTAAGGTCCGTATGGTCTCGTATAACCTCACGATACGCTGGCCGGGATGGGGCCGGGGTGCGTAGCGAACTACCGGAGGAAGCCATGAGCGTTGTCAGGCACCGTTTCACCGTGGACGAGTATCACAAGATGGGCGAGGCCGGCATCTTCGACGAGGACGACCGGGTAGAGCTCATCGACGGGGAGGTGGTGGAGATGA
>JACCZN010000055.1 GCA_013695915.1 Rubrobacter sp. | reverse complement strand
GCCAGGAAGCTCTACGACGACCTCAAGGGCGACTACCGGCTCGCCTACGACGACTCGGGCTCCATCGGCCGCCGCTACCGCCGCCAGGACGAGGCCGGAACACCCTTCTGCGTCACGGTGGACTTCGACACCATAGAAGACGACCAGGTCACCATCCGCAACCGGGACACCATGAAGCAGGAGCGCATCCCGATAGAGGCTGTCCGGGAGCGGCTGCAAGCCCTGATCTCCACCTGAAGTACCCTTCCGCTCGAGACAGCCTACGGGCCCCGGTTCCCCCCAAGAACCGTTCGGGTAGCTGGTGCAACGTGGAGATCTGCGGATCGAGAGCCAAGATGCGTGCTTACCGGAGGAGACGGAGTTCGGGCACTTCATGAATTCCCCGGTCCTTCAGACAGGTCCTGGAGAAGGCCCCGCCGGGTCTCTCCTGGTCCTGGCCGCCGCGGTGCTCTGGGGAACTACGGGGACTGCCCTGGCACTCGCGCCCGCGGGCGCAGATCCGGTCTCCGTGGGGGCCGTGAGGATCTCGGTCGGCGGCGCCGCGCTCGTGGCTTTCGCTGCCTGGAGAGGGGGCATGCTGCCCCTCGGGCGCTGGCCGCTCGCAGCTACCGCGGCTGCGGCGGCCGGTGTCGCGGCCTACCAGCCGTTCTTCTTCGCCGGGGTCTCCCGCACGGGGGTCGCGGTCGGCACGGTAGTAGCCATCGGTAGCGCCCCCGTTATGGCGGGGCTGGTAGGTTTCCTCTTCCGGGGCGAGCGTCCCGGTCCCCGGTGGGCGGCGGCCACGGTGCTGGCGGTCCTGGGCTGCGGGCTCCTGGTCGGCGTCGGCGGGGGCAGCGCCGGAGTGGATGCTCTCGGGGTACTCTCGGCGCTCGGGGCCGGGCTCTCGTACGGGGCTTACGCCACGGCCAGCAAGAACCTGCTCGACCACCGTCTCCCGCAGGCCGCGGTAATGGCCGCCGCCTTCGGCCTCGGCGGGATTCTCCTCTCCCCGGTCCTCCTCTTCTCGGACCTCGGCTGGCTCGGGGAGCCGGGCGGGGTAGCGGCGGCCCTGCACCTCGGGCTCGTCGCTACCGCCGCAGCGTACCTGCTCTTCGTGCTGGGACTGGCCGGGATTCCGGTGGCTACAGCCGCTACCCTCTCGCTCGCCGAGCCCCTGACCGCCGGGCTGCTCGGCGTGCTCCTCCTCGGGGAACGGCTCGGGCCCGTCGCGCTGGCCGGAGCGGGGCTCCTACTCTTCGGTCTACTGCTGGCGGCCGGTCCGCGCAGGCGCGTCCCTGCATAGAGCGCGGCGCTACGCGCCCCGGGCGGCCTGTTCGGGGTCCTCGACGGTGCCGACGATCTTGCCGTCCTGCATCTGGATGGTGCGGTTTGTGAGGGAGCCGACGCCGGGGTCGTGGGTGACGATGACGAAGGTCTGTCCGTTCTCCCGGTTGAGCTTCAGGATCAGGTCGAGGACCTCGCGGGAGGTCTCGGAGTCGAGGTTCCCGGTCGGCTCGTCGGCCCAGACTATGGCGGGCTCGTTTACGAGCGCCCGGGCTATGGCGACCCGCTGCTGCTGGCCGCCGGAGAGCTGGTTCGGCCGGTAGCCGACCCGGTCGTCGAGGCGTACCTCGTGGAGGGCCTCGAGCGCCCGCTTGCGGGCGGCTGCCACCCCGACGCCGGAGACCAGCAGGGGGAGCTCCACGTTCTCTGCGGCGGTCAGGACGGGCATGAGGTTGTAGCCCTGGAAGATGAAGCCCATGTACCGGGCGCGGTACTCTGTGCGGCGGGCGTCCCGCATGGCGTGCAGGGGCTCCCCGGCGATAAAGATCTCACCGCCGTCTATGGAGTCCAGCCCCGAGAGCGTGTTCAACAGGGTGGTCTTGCCGCACCCCGAAGGCCCCATCACGGCCACGAGCGCGCCCTGCTCTATCTGCAGGCTCACGCTGTCGAGGGCGTGCACCGTTATACCTTCGGTGTTGTAGCTCTTGTAGACCTCCCGGGCTTCTGCCGCCAACTCTGTCACTAGCAAACACTCACTCTCTGATCGTACACGGCCTACCCCCCGTGACGCAGGGCCTCGACGGGCGGGACCCGGGAGGCGCGGACGGCGGGGACTATGGTCGCCAATAGCGACGCCAACCAGACGCCGACCCCGATAAGGGCCATCTGGATCCAGGGGAATACGTACTCCGCGGAGGGGTCCTCGATCACGAAGTTGAAGAGATTGTAACCGCCCAGAGCGCCGACGGAGATCCCGATGACGATACCGATCAGGGAGACCAGCGAGCTCTCCACCAGGAACTGCCAGCCGACAGTGCTCTTCTTGAAACCTACCGCGCGGAGAGTCCCGATCTCCCGCCGCCGCTCGTGTACGGACCGGGCGCTTATGACCGCGAGCCCCGCGACCCCCACCACGAGACCGAACGCCAGGAACGCCTGCACGATGTTCACGAACGTATCTATAAACACCTGTCCCCGCCCGAGGATGTCCTCGACCAGGAAGCTCTGAGCCCCGGCCGCCGCGAACTCGTCCTCGAGCTCCCGGCTCACGGCCTCCACGTCCACCCCGCCGCCGAGCTCCAGCAGGTAGGTCTCCTGAGCCTGCAGGTCCGTGAACTCGCCCTCGGCCCGCTCGCTCACGATGATGCCGTTCACCACCCCGAGGTTGAACCCGCCCGGGTTGTCTATGCGGCCCGCGACGGTCTTCTCGGCCTCCTCACCCGTCACGGGGTCCTGCATCACGATAGTGTCCCCCGCCCCGAGCTCCGGCCGGGCCAGGAAGTCCCCGGAGCCGTCGTAGGGGAAGGTCAGCATCACCAGGTCCGTGTCTTCGGAGAGCGCCTCCCACGCTTCGCGGTCGGACCCGAACTCCGGCAGGCGCTCGGAGAGCTCGTCGGTCGTGGTCCCGAGGAAGCCGTCGGGGACGTAGGTCACGTACTCGGAGATACCGGCGCCGGGCGCGGCGTCGCCTATCGGGGGTCCGAAGGCCGTCTCGTAATCGTCCGCTTCGTACTCGGGCAGGACCACGCCCCCGGCGGAGAGCGCGGCGGTCCCTTCGGTGGCGTCCCGCAGCCCGGGGTTCTCCTCTACCTGGCCCTCGAAGTCCTCTATGGAGCCCAGAGGCCCGGACTGCACGGCCCCGTCGTAGCCCGAGAGCTGGGCGTCGCGGGTGCGCTCGGAGGCGGCGTTCTGGGTGCTGGAGAACACGGCGCTCACGGTTACGACGTACAGGATCAGGGCGAACATCGCCAGCGTGAAGCCCGTCCGCGACCTCTTGGCGGCCGGATGGGCCACGGCGATCCGCAGGATGGGCGCGAGCGCCGGTACGAGGCGCATCAGGAGCCGGAGCCCGCCGTAGACGAACGAGAGGTTGAACGTGACCAGCAGCACCGCCGCGAGCACCATCAGCACGCCCGAGACAAAGAACATCGCCGGGCTCTCCTCGTTCTCCACCGCGACGGCCTCGAACTCGTTGGCGAAGTACGCGTAGGCCAGGACGGCGGCGCTCACCACCGACCACAGGGGCCGTGCCGGTACGAAGAGCGAGAGGAGGAACCCGAAGCCGAACGCTGCGAGCACGGGCCCTATGAGCATCGCGTAGCCGTTCTCGGCGGCGAAGCCCCACAGCGAGACGGCGAGACCTCCCGCGAAGAGCAGGGCCTGGGCGGCGAGCCTCCCCCGCGGGCGCCGCTGCGGCCTCTCCTCCGGCAGGTCCCGGATGGCGGAGACGATGTTCAGGTTGCTGACGCGCAGGCTCGTCACGAAGACGGCGAGGAAGGTAATAAGGAGCCCGGCGGAGGTTGCGGCCAGGAGCGAGGCGGGCTCCGCGTTGAACGGTACTGCAAGGTCCCGGCCGAAGAGGTCCTCGAAGGCCGAGCTCGCCCGGTTCAGGCCCTGCACGAGGGCAGCGGCGATGCCGAGCCCCACCAGGGTGCCGACCAGCGAGGCGATCAGACTGTAGGCGTAGCCCTCGTAGACGAAGAGGCGCACGAGCCCCGAGCGCTTCAGGGCCACGGCCCGCAGGATGCCGAGCTCCCCCTTGCGCTCCTCGGCCAGCATCACGTAGATGTTGATTATCAGGAGTATCCCCGCGAGGATGGCGAAGGAGCTGATCATGAGGAATATGTCCCCGATCTGGAACCCGCCCTGCTCTATGGTGTCCCGCTTTACCTGGTTTACCTGAAACTCGGCCCCGTCCCCCTCCACGTCCCCGAGGATGGACTGCACGGTCTCCGCGACCTCCTCCGAGTCCTCGACCCCCTCGGTCACACCACCCTCGTTGCTCACGAACAACGTGTTGGCCTCTCCCTCATCCGTACCGAGGAGCGCCCGTGCTGCCGCCTCGTCCACGAGCACCGGGCCTTCCGAGGAGGAGAACTGCGAGCGGTAACCGGAGATGCCATCTTCCGCCACGACCCCGGCCACCTCGAACTCTTCGGGTCCCGTCTGCCCGGTCAGGGTCACCGCGGAGCCCGTGTCCAGCTCCAGGACCTCCGCTATCCCTTCTGATACATAAGCCTCTCCGGGACCCGGCGGGGCGTTCCCGGAGACGGGAGGGGGCTCGCTCCCGAACTCACCGAGAGACTCCCAGTCCACCCCTATAAGGGTGGCGGCGGGCGTGGCGAGCTCCTCGCCGTCGCCGTCCGCCTCGGCTGGGACCTCCTGCACCAGGGCCGGGAGGACGCCGTCCACCTCCACGGGACCGCCTTCGAGGTCTCTGGACTCTTCCTGGATGTTCTCCGGCGTCACGGCGGAGAGGACCGGCTCGCCGAAGGAGGGGATCGGGCGGCGGTCGCTCGGGAGGCGCTGTCCGGTCTGCTGGACGACCTCGTCGATCTCGCCGAGCGTCTGGCGGGCCTCGTTCTCCTGGAAGAGGCTCGTGCTGTCGTTCAGGACCAGCGAGCCGGAGATGAGCGCCGTACCGACCATGGAGCCGACCACCACGAGCACCGTGTTCCACTTGCGGCGGCTGAGGTTCCGCAGGCCCAGCCGCCGCAGCGCCGGCTGGCGCAGCATGGAACCCAGCACGGCCAGGGTCACGAGGAGCGCCACCGCGGAGAGTGCTATGACAGTCGCCGACAGAAGGGCCTCCAGCCTCGGGGTTCGGACGGTTCCACGGAGATATTACGACGTCCCGGCGGGCGCGCCGGAGATAGCTTATACAAGGACTGGAAGATATAGAATGTCGCCCGGTAGAAGCGCCCGTCCACGAAGCTTAGGAGGAAACTTGGGCATCATCTCCTGGATCATCTTCGGCCTCATAGCCGGGGTCATCGCCAAGCTGCTAATGCCGGGCCGCGACCCCGGCGGCTGCATCATAACGATCCTGCTCGGGATCGCGGGCGCCTTTGTGGGAGGCTTTCTCTACGAACAGGTCACGGGACAGGGCCAGGTAATGCAGTTCGACCTCGGCAGCCTGGTCGTGGCTACCATCGGGGCGTTCGTGATACTCCTCGTCTACCGGCTGGTTATAGGCCGCCGCTAGAGAGCGGCCACAATGCGCTCCGGCCCCCGAAGCTGCCCGAGCTTCGGGGGCCGGGGTCGTGGTGTGCCCGGCCGGTTAGCTCTTCGGGGGCTCGTAGAGCTGGAGGTCGTTGCCCTCGGAGTCCTTGAAGGTGGCGACGCGGCCCCAGTCGTGGTCGGAGACGCCGGCCGGGAACTCTATGCCGCGGCTCTGGAAGTCGGAGACGGCATCCTCGAGCGACTGCTCGGTGGGACGGAAGGTCAGGACCGGACCTCCGCCTATCCGCGCGCCCTGGGGCTCCCGGCCGTTCAGGCCGATGCGCAGGCCGTCGGCCTCCAGCTCGGCCCACGCGCCGTCACGCTTGATGACCGGCAGGCCGAGCTTGTTCTGGTAGAAGTCCACGGCCCGGTCGGTGTCCTCTACCGGCATCCAGATGTTCGACACTCCTTGTATCAAGCTCTTCTCCTCTTCCTGACGTTGTCTCTCTGCACGAATGCTGACTCATCCGCCGAACGTTTCCGTGAAACGCTCCACTATCAGCGTCTCTACTTCCCCGAGCGGCACCGCCCTGCCGAGCTCTTCCCGGAGGCTCGTGACGCCGAACTCCTTTATACCGCAGGGCGTCACCCTATCGAACCACGTGAGGTCCGTGTTCACGTTCAGCGCGAACCCGTGGGAGGCGATCCACCCGGAGGAGAACTTTACCCCTATGGCGGCGATCTTACGCTCCCCGACCCACACGCCGGTATAAGAGGGATGCCGCCAGCCTTCGAGCCCGTAGTCTTCGAGCACCCGGATCAGGACTCCTTCCAACTCCCTGAGGTACCGGTGCGTATCCCGGACCTTGAGGCGGAGTATCGGGTAGCCGACGAGCTGACCGGGACCGTGGAACGTCACGTCCCCGCCGCGGTCGATCCAGAACACCTCCGCCCCGAAGGACCGCAGGTACTCCTCGCCCACCCCGAGGTTGGAGGCGTCCTTTGCCGACCGGCCCACGGTGTAGACCGGCGGGTGCTCCAGCAGCACGAGCGTGTCCGGTATCCGGTCCGCCTTGCGCTCCCGGACCATCCCCTTCTGTAGCTCCCACCCTTCCGCGTAGGGCACGAGGCCGGGGAGCCTCTGGACCTTCAGGGAGGTAACCTCCTCCGGCGCCTGTCTCTCTAGCTCCATCCCGCTAGGCC
>JACCZN010000023.1 GCA_013695915.1 Rubrobacter sp. | reverse complement strand
GGCGAGGACGGCCTTTGGGTCCAGGCGGTTCTTGAAGGAGATGACCTCGCCCCCGGCGGCCTCCGAAAGGGTCTCGTTGGAAGGGCCGAGGTTCTCTGAGGCGGCGATCAGGACGCGGTCTCCCCTTCTGCGGGACTCCCGGAGCAGGGCTACGCGCTCCACGAGCTGCCGCTCGGACCAGAAGCCCAGGATCTCGAGGTGCGCCCGCTCTCCGGTGTCGTCCCGGCGGAGGGTGAAGTCCGGGACCAGGGCGGTCCGCTTCTCCGGGAAGGGCAGTATGCCGGCTCCCTCCTCCAGCTCCCAGCCGCCGGTCTCCCGGGCGCGGGCCCAGGCTTTTACGAAGGCCTCCCGGACTCCGTCCTCGTCTCCTGCGTCTCCGCCGCCCCTGTAGTGGCTCCCGAGGCCGCAGGACTCGGAGTCCAGCCGGAGCTCGGCCTCCCGGCCCTTCCACTCCACGCTCGCCCGGAGCTTCCAGGGGGCGGTGAGCAGGAGGCCGGGGAGGAACTTGGCGAGGCGCAGGCCGTACTTGCGGGTGCTCCCGAAAAGGGAGAGCGGGCCGTCGAGGCGGAGACGGTATCCAGAGGCGGTCTCCTCGAGCTCGAAGATCAGACCCAGGAGCTTGACGTACCGGAAGACGAGCCGGGCGTCGGCTCCCTGCCCGAGCTCCACGGTCATCTCGCGGGCGGAGTACAGGACGGCCTGTACCTGGGCCGTGTTGTAGCGGTCTACGAGCTCCTCCGGCGAGGGCTCGTCGAACTCGCCGAGGAGCTGCGCGCCCTGGCGGTCGGCGTACATGAGGGCCGCGGGGTCGCCCTGCCCCGTCTCCTCCGCGAGGCGGGAGAGAAGCTCCTCGCGGGTCGGGGAGCCGAGCAGGCCGGGCTCGGAGGCCGGGGGCTCCGGCAGGGCGGCGGCGAGCTCGAAGAGGCGGGTCCGGAGCGTGTACGGGTCGGACTCCGTCGGGGAGACCCACGCGGCGCGCTCCTCCAGGAGCTTGGCGAGCGCCCGGACCACCTTGAAGCCCCGGCGGGGGTCCAGCCGCGGCCCCAGCTCCTCCTCGGCCGCCGCAAGCCCCTCTTCGAGCCGCCGCCGGGGGGCTCCCTCGTGAGCGGCGTAGAGGCTGCACAGCGCGCCGGCGACCTCCCGGACGCGCCCGTTCTCCGGCGAGAGCCGGTGGGGGATGAGATGACCTTTCTGCAGGCGGGCCATCACGTGCTCGCCGCGGAGCACTAGCGGGCCACCTCCCGGCGCCGGTGGGCCGTGAACTCCTCGCCGGTCTCTGAGGTCACCAGCTCGTAGAGCAGGGCCCTCTTGCCGTCTTTGGGGCGCAGGATGCGACCGAGGCGCTGGACGTACTCGCGATGGGAGGCGCTGCCGGCCAGGATGATGGCGACGTTGGCGTCCGGGACGTCCACGCCCTCGTTCAGCACGTCCGAGGCGATAATGGCCCGGTACCGGCCCTCCCGGAAGCGGTCCAGGACCTCCTTCCGCTCGCGGGCCGGGGTCTCGTAGGTTATGCCGGGGATCAGGAACCGCTCCGAGAGATTGTAGACTTCGTCGACGCTCTTGGTGAAGATTATGCTCCGGTCCTCCCAGTGCTGCTTGAGGAGGGCCTCCAGGGTCGTGCCCTTACGCATTGCGCCCGCCTGTATCTCCCGCCGACGCCGGGCTGCAAGGAGCGCCTCCCTCCCGCCGGAGTGGCTGGTCGAGGCGACCATGATAAAGTGCTGCCAGTCCTCGGGCGAGCGCATGGAGAGCCGGTGCTTGTGGAGAAAGTCCCGGTAGAGGGCATCGGCCTGGGCGTACTCGTACCGCTCGTGGGCCGTGAGCTCTATGGGGATGCGGATCTGCTCGTAGGAGGCCAGGTAGGTCCCGGCGAAGTCCTCCGCCGAACGCCGGTAGCAGACGGGGCCCACGAGGTCCGGGAGCTCCTCGTGGCCGCCGTCGGGGCGCTCGGGGGTGGCGGTCAGCCCCAGGGAGTACGGCGCGACCATCATCTTCGGGATGATGGCGTTCTTCGGGGCGGGCAGGTGGTGGACCTCGTCGAAGACCGCGAGGGCGAACCGGTCGCCGTAGCGCTCGGCGTGGATGTAGGCCGAGTCGTAGGTCGTGACCGTGAGCGGCGTTATCTCGTGGTAGCCGCCGCCCAGGAGGCCGACCGTCACGGAGCCGCCGAAGGCGTCGGAGAGCACCGAGTACCACTGCTTCATAAGGGCGAGGGTCGGTACGACGACCAGGGTGCTCCGCCCGACGCGCTCTATGGCGGTCACGGCGACGGCGGTCTTTCCGGCACCGGTCGGGAGGACCACGACGCCGCGCAGCTCCGGTTCGCCGCCGCGCCAGGCGGCCAGCGCTTCCCTCTGGTACGGCCGGGGCTCCATCGCGATGCGGGACTCCAGGGAGAGCTTCTCGAAGCGGGCGGCTCCGTCCTTGTACGGGAGACCGGCCTCGCGCAGGCCGAGCACCGCCGCGCGGTAGGCGCTCGCGGGGGCTCGCCACTGCCCGGTGCGGTCGTCTCTCACGAAGGCCGCAGGAAGTTCCTCCGGAGAAGCCCCGGAGGCCAGGAGGGTGCCAGACTCGTAGTGAAGCTCGATCACGCCACCCGAAGAATACCCGAGAAAGCCCCGCCTCTCAGCGGTTAAACTGTTCCCGGTATGAAGGGGAGTCTCGGTGCGGGTGTCCGATAGGAGGTCCAGATGCGCGAGAGAATCGGATCTCACCCCCCTCCGGCGGCGAACTCCTGCCTGCGAGTCTTCCTGCTGACGGTGTTCGCTATGGTGCTCGCCGGCTGCTCGGGTACCGGTAGTGAGGGTGCCGGTGGGACGATCGATAGAGAGACTACCGCCGGAGAGACCGCCGCTCGCACCGGCGGCGGAGAAGAGACGACATCGGAAGAGCGAGTAGCCGGGGAGGTAGAGCGGATGGAGATCCGGGACGCGGTAGGGCAGATGTTCGTCGTCGGGATGACCGGCACGGAGCCGGACGGTTACGTGGAAGGCATGATCCGGGACCGCAACATCGGTGGCATTTTGTTCTTCGGCTACAACATGCAAGGTGAGCAGCAGACCCGGTCCCTCACGGAGGAGCTACAGGGGCTTTCGACGGAGAAGGGCCCCCCGGTGCCGCTCCTTATAGCTGCCGACCACGAGGGGGGAGAGGTAGCTCACGCGCCCTGGGTAGCCCCGGAGCCGTCCGCGGCGGAGATCGGGGGGCGAGGCGACCCGGAGGAGGCCCGCGCGGCGAGCGAGCGGATAGGACGGTCGCTCCTGCGGGCGGGCGTGAACACTAACTTCGCGCCCGTGGTGGACGCCGGTGACGGGGCGGCTATCGGGAGCCGGTCGTTCGGTTCCGACCCGGAGCTCGTGGGCCGGATGGGCGCGGCGGCCGTGGAAGGTTACGAGGCAGCCGGCATCGTCTCCGCGGCCAAGCACTTCCCGAACCACGGCCCGGCGAGGGCCGACTCCCACGTCGGCCAGCCCGTCGTAGACCACGACATGCAGACCGTGAGGACCGTGGACCTGCCCCCGTTCCGGCGGGCGGTAGAGGCCGGGGTGCCGATGGTGATGGTGGGGCATCTGATCTACCCGGCGATAGACCCCGACCGGCCCACGAGCCTCTCCCCGGAGGCCCTGCGCCTGCTGCGGGAGGACCTCGGCTTCGGGGGCGTCATAATTACCGACGACCTCAGCATGGAGGGGGCCCTGCAGGGCGGCTCCACGGCCCGGGCGGCGGTCGCAGCGGTCGCCGCCGGTGCGGACATGATGATCGTCTCCGGCTCCGCGGCGGAGCAGGCCGCAGCCCACGAGGCCGTAGTACAGGCGGTCGAGAGCGGGGAGATACCCCGCGAGCAGGTAGAGGCCTCCGTCGAGCGGATACTGGAGGTCAAGCGCGAGCACGGGTTGCGGGAGCGTTAGCCCTTCGTACGCGTCCCGCAGCGGCTATCTTGGGACCCGGCTTTTGAGCTAGACTACGGGGCCCGGGGATAGTAGCGGCACCGGGGCGGCAGTAGTCTTGAAAGGTTGCGCTCTGAACAAAGAGAAGCACTGGGTCCGGGACCTCGAACCGGGAATGAGCGTGAGCTCCACGTTCCTCGCCACCGACTGTACGGTACGCACCGACAGCCGCGGGGCCTCCTACCTCTCGCTCAAGCTCGGGGACCGCACGGGGTCCGTGGACGCGCGGATGTGGCGGCTGCCGGGCGAGCTCGCCAACGGCCTCTCGGGCCCGGAGTACGTCCGCGTCGAGGGGAGCGCCCACGAGTACCGCGGGATGCTGCAGGTCAAGGTGGAGCGGATGCAGACCCTCTCGAAGTCCGACGTCTCGGAGGAGGACTACGTACCGGCCACGGAGAAGGACCGCGAGCTGCTCGCCGCCGAGATAGAGCTCGCCGGGGCGGACTTGGAGAATGAGCACCTGGCGGGTCTCTTCCAGTCCATGGTCTCCGACGCGGAGTTCTGGGAGGCTTTCTGCCAGGCCCCGGCGGCAAAGACCATGCACCACGCCCGTATCGGGGGGCTCCTGGAGCACGCGGTCCACTGCTGCAGGATCGCGCGGTCGCTCGCCGACATCTACCCGGTAGACCGGGACCTGCTCGTCTTCGGCGTTATCTTCCATGACATCGGCAAGCTACAGGAGCTCTCCTGGGGCCGGGGCGGCTTCTCCTACACCACGCCGGGCCGCCTCCAGGGGCACGTGGTCCTCGGGGACCGGATGATGGCCTCGTATATAAGCCGCCTGCCGGACTTCCCCGAGGGCCTCGCCCTGCAAGTCTCGCACATAATGCTCTCCCACCACGGGGAGGTCGAGTACGGTTCCCCCGAGCAGCCGAAGACGCTCGAGGCACTCCTGGTCCACTTCATAGACAACCTCGACGCCCGCACGGCCATGTTCCTCGAGACCATGAGCAACGTGAGCCCCGACGGCTGGAGCCACCACGACAACCCGCTCGGCCGGGCGCTCTACCTGCCCCCGGACAGCGAGGTGGAAGAGTAGGATAGCGGGGGCCGCGTCCGGCCGTGGCCCGTACCACACGGCGCGACAGAACAGGTAGGCGACTTTCGACGGTCCGTCGCAGCCGATGAGTAGTCAGACGGGAGATATGAAAGACTTCGGTAACTCTGTAGCGTTCTCGGGGAATCGGGAAGGTTTCGTTCCGTGCCGCAGGCCGCTGCGGAGGAGAGCTACAGGTCGTGCTCTATCTTATCGCTGGACCTCTCCGCGTCTTCGGAGGGCTCCAGCTCTTCGTCCTGCTTCTCGCGCTTCTTTCTGGCGGAGGAGCGGCGCTTCTCTTTCTCCTCGGACTCTTCGAGGGTGAGCTCCGACTTGAAGTCGTCGATCGCCCCGCGCGCCTGGGCCATGAACTTGCCGACGTCCCGGGCCATCTGGGGGAGCTTGTTAGGCCCGAAGACGATCAGGAACACCACCGCTATTATTACCATCTCTTGTGCGCCGAGCCCGAACACGACCTAGATATTAACTCCCGGAGGAAAGACTTACAACGAGTCTGATGGAACAACGTATATACTCCGGGCATGGAAGCGTGCGCAGAGAGGGACCGATGATAGCCTGGGACGCAGCCCGGAGGATAGCCGTGACGCTGGCCGCCCGTACGGAGCGCAGGGGAACGGACGCCACCTTCGACTATCCCGGCGCGGTAGAGAGCACCCTCGGCCCGCTCTCGGAGTTTACCGGCATAGAGCTCCCCGCCGAGACGCCGGAGCGCCGACTGCGGGTCACCGACCGGGCGGAGTGGATAGACTTCAACGTCGAGACCTTCGGGAAGCTGCTGGAGCCTATCCTGAAGCGCGCCGCAGAGGGCACGAGCGGCCCGAGCTGGGCCTTCGGCTCGGCGACGCTCACGGCCCAGCTCGGGCTGCTGCTCGGCTTCCTCTCCTCCCGGGTACTCGGGCAGTACGACACGGGACCGCTGCTCGTCGGGGACGAGGAGCGCAACGGGGGGCGGCCGGGGAAGGTCTTCTTTCTCGACGGGAACATCGTGTCGGCGGCGAAGCGTCTCGGGGTGCCGGTGGACGGGCTGCGGCTCTGGATCGTGCTGCACGAGATGACCCACGCCCTGCAGTTCGAGGGCCACCCCTGGCTCCGGGGACACCTCGGCGGTCTGTTGGAGCACCTGATAGGCCCCCTCTCCGAGCGCGCGGGGACGTTCGAGGTCGCGCGCCGGCTGCTCCGGAACGTCCGGGAGGGCGGCCGTTCGGTGGAGCTCGTGATGAGCGGCCACCAGCGGGAGTCCTTTGACCGGATGCAGGCGGCGATGTCCGTGATCGAGGGTTACTCCGACTACGTGATGCACCACGTTGGCCGGGGGCTGGTGCCGAACTACGACCACCTGAGCAAGCGCATGGCCCAGAGCCGGGAGCACCGCCCGCCGCTGGAGACTGCCATCTTTCGCCTGACCGGCCTCGACGCCAAGCTCGAGCAGTACCGCCTCGGGGAGCAGTTCGCCGCGGCCGTGGCCCGGCGGCAGGGTATGCGGGGCCTGAACCGGGTCTGGGAGCGGCCGGAGAACCTGCCTTCCCTGGAGGAGGTCAAGGACCCGGGGCTGTGGATGACGAGGATGGAGGCGAGCTAACATGGAGTACCGCCAGACGGGTGAGAAGCCCGTCGTCGGCTACGAGTTCGAGCGAGAGGAAACGGCCACGGACTCCGCCCGCGAGCTGGACCGGCGCTTTACGGGCGGCGAGCTGCTGGGTCTCAGGGTCTACCGGGTACGCTGGAACGGCAACTACCTGGTAGAGGCGACCTTCCAGAAGGATATCGAGGAGTCGAGGGTCCGGGACGCCCGCGCGATCCTCGGTGAGTCCGGGAGCCCGGTACATCCCGAGGACCTGGAAGACTACAAGCAGGCCACGGAGGGCCGTACCGAGGGGATGCCCGAGTGGCTGAAGAGGTTCTTCGGGCGGCGCTACTAGCCGGCCGGCGGCTGGCGGGTGGTATCTCTCTGGGCCGGATCTTGCGGGACGCGCTGCTCGAGGCGCGTGATCTGGTCCCTCAGCGTCTCTATCTCGCGCTCGAGGTACGCCTCGCGGCCCCGTATGCGGGTGTAGCCGGACTCCAGGAACGACCCCAACCCGTCTACCGCCCGGACGGCTCCCCGGCCCGCGTAGCGGACGGAGGTTCCGAGGCCGCCGAGTACCGACTGACCTGCCGAACGGGCCGCCGGGGTAGCAATGAAGATCCCGGTGGCGAAGCCGCCGAAGAAGCCCGCGCCGAGAGCGGCCCCGGCCAGAATCCGTGTGGAAACCTTGCCCAAAGTAAAGCATCCTCCTCGCCGCTCCGGACCCCGACGGGCAGAGTGTAGCATAGCGTTTATCCGGGGTTCCCAGGGCCTGCGCGGTATACTGCGGGGCATGATGGAGACGGATAAAAGGGAGTTGCTCCGCGGTCTTCCGGCGGTGGACGCCGTCTTGAGGGAGCCGGTGGCTGGCTCCCTCGCCGAGCGCCACGGCCGCGCCGCCGTGGCCGCCGCCGTCCGGGAGACGCTCGGGAGGCTGCGGGGGGAGATCCTGACCGGTGACGGGCCGCAGGTT
This sequence comes from Rubrobacter sp., assembly GCA_013695915.1. GTDB lineage: Bacteria > Actinomycetota > Rubrobacteria > Rubrobacterales > Rubrobacteraceae > Rubrobacter_A. The sequence continues at coordinate 25,369 of JACCZN010000023.1, read as the reverse complement.
ACCGGGGAAGGTGTGGCCGTTGCGGCGGCGCGGCTCCTGGAGGGACGGGGCCTGCGGCGCGTGGTGAACGCTACCGGGGTCGTGCTCCACACGAACCTTGGGCGCTCGGTGCTCTCAGAGCGGGCCGTCAAAGCGGTCACGGCCGCGGCTACCCACTACACAAACCTGGAGTACGATCTCCTCTCCGGGAGCCGGGGTTCGCGGTACGCCCACTCGGCGCCGCTGCTCCGGGAGATCACGGGCGCCGAAGACGCGCTGGTGGTAAACAACTGCGCGGCGGCGACCCTCCTCGCTCTCTCGGCGGTGGTCGGGGGGGCGGCCGGAGACGGCGGCGAGCCGGAGGTCATCGTCTCCCGCGGGCAGCTCATCGAGATCGGGGGCGGCTTCCGCATCCCGGAGGTCCTGGAGCTCTCCGGCGCCCGCCTCCGGGAGGTCGGCACCACGAACCGCACCCGCCTCGCCGACTACGAGCGGGCGGTCAACGAGAACACCCGCGCCATCCTGTGGGTCCACCCGAGCAACTTCGAGACCGTGGGCTTTACGGAGTCCGTCGGCGTGGCGGATCTGGCCCCACTGGGGCTGCCGGTCGTGGCCGATGTGGGGAGCGGCGCGCTGCTGCCCCTGAGCGACGAGCCGCGGGTCGGGGGCGCCGTGCGGGACGGGGCGTCGCTCGTGATCTTCTCCGGAGACAAGCTCCTCGGGGGGCCACAGGCGGGTATCTCCGTGGGCGCGGCGCGCTGGGTCGAGGCGATGCGCCGCCACCCCCTGGCGCGGGCGGTCCGGGCCGACAAGCTCTGCCTCGCGGCCCTCGAAGAGACCCTCCGCTCGTACCTCGAAGGCACCGCCCCGGACGAGCTCCCGACCCTGAAGATGCTCCACGCCCCGGCGGAGGAGATCGAGGAGCGGGCCCGGAGGCTCGCCGCGGAGATCGGGGACGCGGTGCCGGACCTCGCGGTGGACGTGGTCCCCTCGGTCGCGCGGAGCGGGGGCGGGACGCTGCCGACCTACGAGATACCGTCCCGCGCCGTCCGGCTCGGCGGCGACGCCGGGTGGCTCGCCGACCGGCTTCGAGAGGCGGGCCCGCCGGTGGTCGGCCGCGTCTCGGAGGGCGGGCTGTGGCTCGACGCGCGGACGCTGCTGCCGGGCGACGAAGCGGCGGTCGTGGCGGCCGTCGCGGGGGCCTACGGTGGCTGAAAGGGTCTCGGAGAGCCCCATCTCGCTCACTATCGGGACGGCGGGACACGTGGACCACGGCAAGACCACGCTGGTCCGGTACATGACCGGCACGGACACCGACCGCCTGGAAGAGGAGCACCGGCGGGGCATCTCCATCGTCCCGGGCTACGCGGAGCTCACCCTGCCCGGCGGCCGCCGGGTGAGCCTCGTGGACGTTCCGGGCCACGAGCGCTTCGTAAAGAACATGGTCGCCGGCTCCACGGGGGTGGACGCCTTCCTGCTCGTGGTGGCCGCCGACGACGGGGTCATGCCCCAGACCCGCGAGCACCTGGACGTCCTGCGGGTGCTCGGTGTGGAGAAGGGCATCGTGGCGCTGACCAAGGTGGACACCGTGGACGAGGAGACGGTGGCCCTGGCCGAGCTGGACGTGGAGGAGCTTCTCGAGGCCTCGGGCGTCTCCGCCCCCGTGCTCCGGGTGAGCGGCGCCACGGGCGAGGGGGTCGAGGAACTGCTCCGGGCGCTCGACGGGCTCGCGGCCGAGGGCCCGGAGGTGCATGGCGGCGGCTCCGTAGCCCGGCTCCCGGTGGACCGGGCGTTCGTGCTCAAGGGGATAGGGCTCGTCGCCACGGGCACCCTGTGGTCCGGGGAGATACGGCCCGGCGACACGCTCCACACCGCCTCGGGGCACCGGATGCGGGTGCGCGGCGTACAGAACCACGGCCGACCGGCCGAGGCCGCGCGCGCCGGGGCCCGGACTGCCCTGGACCTGACCGGCATAGAGGCCTCCGATCTCGCGGCGGGCGAGGTCCTGCTCTCCCGTCCCGTGCCCGCGACAAAGGCTCTCGACGCCCGCATCCGGCTCCTGGAGGGTGCCGCGCCGCTGCCCCACGGATCGCGGGTACGGCTCTACCACGGCACGAGCTCGACCAACGCCCGCCTCCGCCTGCTGGAGCAGAAGGAGATACAGCCCGGCGCGGACGCCGCCGCCCGGCTCGTGCTCGGGGACCCGCTGGTGGTGCTGGCCGGCGACCGGGTGGTGCTGCGCTCCCTGAGCCCGCAGGTCACCATCGGGGGCGGCACGGTCCTCGACGCCGCGCCGAGGGGCCGCAGGCCGGACCCGGAGTGGCTCGCGGCCCTGGAGGGAGGAGACCTCCGCAGGATACTGCCGCTCGCGCTCTCCCGGGAGACCGGGCGGGGCATGACCGCCGCAGAGCTCTCCCTCGCCGTCTCCGCCACCCCCGAAGCGGTGGCCGCGGCGGCGGGAGAGGCGCCGGGCATCGCGGTGCTGGGCGAGCTCTACCTCCCGGAAGAGGTGGCTGCGGCGGCCGGAGAGCGGCTGCGGGCGGCGCTCCGTCGGCGCGCGGAGGAGCGGCCGGAGAGCCCGGAGCTGACCGTGGCCGAGGCCCGGACGGCCACGGGTCTGGAGCCGCGGCTGGCCGACGCCCTGCTCGCGGCCCCCGGCACCGGCCTCCGGGCAACGGGCTCCGGCATCAGCCTTCCCGACGCCGACGAGGTGCCGCCGGAGCTCGAGAGGGAGGCGGCGGCGCTCCTCGACCGGCTGCGGGACGCGGGAGCCGAGCCGCCACCCATCGAGACCTCCCCGGCCGCCCGGCTGCTCGTCCGGCGCGGGGAGGCCGTGCAGCTCTCGGAGGCGATGTTCGGGGCCGGGGAGGCCGCTGAGGAGGTGCTCGAGAAGGTAAAGTCCGTCTGCCGGGCGGAAGGTGAGATCTCGCTGGCCGGACTGCGCGACCGCCTCGGTACCAGCCGGAAGTACGCTCAGGCCTGGCTCGAGTACGCCGACGCCGCCGGTGTGACCCGCCGCCTGGGCGACACCCGGGTCCTCACCCGCCGCTACCGCACCGCTAACGGATAAAGCCCCCGCTGCCGTATAGAATGTGCCCCGACCCTGGAATGCGTGGGCCTGGTGGCCCGGCCGGTCTTCAAAACCGGTTTGCGGCCGTTGTGCGGCCGTGGCGGTTCGATTCCCCCGCATTCCGCAGCACGACGCCCCCGAGCCGGGAAAGGACGGAGGTACAGATATGGGAGAGTTCTCGCACCTCGACCAGGAAGGCTCCGCGCGGATGGTCGACGTGGGGGAGAAGGCAGTGGTCCGGCGCACCGCGGTGGCGGCCGGGGAGATAAGTATGTCGCCCGAGACCATAAGCCTCCTGAGGGACCGGGCCCTGCCCAAAGGCGACGCGCTCAACACGGCCAGGATAGCCGGGGTCCTGGCAGCCAAGAGGACGCCGGACCTCATACCCCTCTGCCACGGGCTGAACCTGACCTCGATAGACGTGGACTTCTCCGTCGGGGACGGCGGCATCAGCGTTACCGCGACCGCCCGGGCCAGCGACCGGACCGGTGTCGAGATGGAGGCCCTAACCGCGGTGAGCGTCGCGGCGCTGACCCTGTACGACATGTGCAAGGCCGTAGACAAGGGCATGGAGATCTCCGGGGTAAAGCTCCTGGAGAAGACCAAGGAGACGCTGTAGCCGCGGGCCGGTGAAGCCGCACACGCTACGGCTGAACGGAGTATGCAACACTTTGCAGGAGAATGTTAACCGGGGACCAGCTATGCTAGACTGCCTCCAGCATTCGGTCCGTTCGGATCTTACGAGGAGACGGAGATAGAGGACGAGAACGCTACCCTGTATCCCATGTTCATGGAGCTCGAGGGCAAGCGCTGCGTGGTCGTCGGTGGCGGCGAGGTCGCCGGCCGGAAGGCCCGCAAGCTGTTGCAATCCAGGGCCCGGGTAAAGGTCGTCTCGCCGGAGGTGGGCCCTGCTCTGGAGAGCATCGCGGCCGAGGTCCTGCGGCGGCCCTACGAGCTCGGGGACCTGCGGGGCGCGGCCCTCGCCTTTGCCGCCACGGACGTCCGGGAGGTCAACGCGGCGGTCTCGCGCGAGGCGCGGGAGCTCGGCGTGCCGGTGAACGTGGCGGACCTGCCGGAGGAGGGAGACTTCGCGCTGCCCTCGACCCTGAGGCGCGGGAGGCTGCAGGTGGCGGTCTCGACCGGCGGGGCCTCGCCGGGCCTGGCGCGCCGGGTCCGCGACGAGCTCGAAGGGCTGTTCGCCCCCGGGTGGAGCGGGCTGGTGGAAGAGCTCTACGCGGCCCGGAAAGGTGGCCGCGGTGCAGATGAGAGGCTAGAGGGGAAGGTGCGTAGATGCTTGTCGCAGTTGCGGGGATGAGCCATCGCTCGGCGCCGATAGAAGTGCGCGAGCGGGTCGCGTTTCCGCCGTGCGCGGGGCGCGCCTTTGTGCGGCGGCTCAAGGAGGAGGGCGTCGTCTCCGAGGCGGTCCTGCTCTCCACGTGCAACCGGACCGAGGTCTACGCGGTGCTCGAAGACGAGAGCGCCCGCGGCAGGCTCTTCGAGCTCGTCGCGAAGGACCGGGGGGTGGACCTCGGGTCTCTGGAGAAGGACGCCTACTGGCTTACGGATGCTGATGCCGTGGCGCACCTCTACCGCGTGGCGAGCTCGCTGGACTCCATGGTCTTGGGGGAGGCCCAGATCCTGGGCCAGGTCCGGGAGGCGTACCGGGCGTCCACCGAGGAGCGGTGCGCGGGCACGATACTCCACCGGTTGTTCCACGAGTCGCTCCGGGTCGGGAAGACCGTCAGGTCCAACACGGGCATCGGGGACAGCTCGCTCTCCGTGCCCCGCGTCGCCGTGAAGCTCGCCGAGGACGTCTTCGGCACGCTCGCCGGGCGGCGGGCGTTGGTGCTGGGCGCGGGCGAGATGAGCGAGCTCGTGATCGAGCACCTCAAGGACCACGGCATAGAGGAGGTCCGCATCGCCAACCGCACCCCCGCCCGGGCCGAAGAGCTCGCCGGGCGGGTCGGGGGGACCGCGGTGGAGTTCGGCGCTCTGGAGAGGGAGCTTACCGGGGTGGACGTGGTCGTGAGCTCCACGGGCTCCGGAGAGTGGGTCGTCGGCAGCGAGGCCGTGGCCGAGGCGCTCTCCCGCCGGGAGGGCTCTCTCTTCTTCGTGGATATAGCGGTGCCCAGGGACGTGGACCCGGTGGTCCAGACCCTGGAACGGGCCTACGTCTACGACATAGACGACCTGCAGGCCGTGGTCGAGCGGAACGCGGGCGACCGGGAGGCGGCGGCCCGGGAGGGCGAGAGCATCATAGAGCCCGCGGTCTTCGAGTACATGGGCTGGCTCTCGACGCTCCACGTGGTCCCCCTCATAAAGGAGCTGCGGGACGAGGCCGAGAAGGTGCGCCACCACGAACTCTCGCGCACCCTGAAGAGGATGGACCTCTCGCCCGAAGAGGCGGCGTCGGTGGAGCGTCTGAGCCACTCGCTCGTCAACAAGCTCCTGCACGGTCCCATCTCGGAGCTGAAGACGCGGGCCGAAGCCTCTCATCCCTCGGAGAGTGTGGAGGTGCGCCGGCACCTTATGGGCCGGGACGGGGTCGAGGTAAAGCTGCACCGCTCCGAGCCCAGCCCCGAGAAGGGGTGAGCGGGTTGGAGGCCGGCGCCTCCCGGAACGCGGTGGTCCTCGGTACCCGGGGGTCGAAGCTCGCCCTGGCCCAGTCGGAGGCCTGCGCGCAGAGGCTGCGGGCGGCGGGGTTCGAGGTAGAGGTCCGCATTATCAAGACGACCAGCGAACACCTGCCCGAGGTGCCGCTCTCCGTAATAGACCAGCGGGACGTGTTCACCCGGCAGCTCGATTCGGCCCTGCTCGCCGGGGAGATAGACCTCGCCGTCCACTCCCTGAAGGACGTACCGACGGAGGTGCCGGAGGGTATAGTCCTCGCGGCGGTTACCGAGCGCCACGACCCCCGGGACGCGCTGGTCTCGGACGGGGGCCTGACCGTGGACGAGTTGCCGCAGGGGGCCGTGGTCGCCACCTCCAGCCTCCGCCGTCGGGCCCAGCTACTGCACTACCGCCCGGACCTTACGATCGTAGACATCCGGGGCAACGTGGGCACCAGGATCCGCAAGATGCGCGAGGGGCAGGCGGACGCCGTGGTGCTCGCCCGCGCGGGGCTCCTCCGGCTCGGCGAGGAGGCGCCGCACACCGTGTTGCCGCCGGAGGTCGTGTTGCCCGCGGTCGGTCAGGGAGCCCTCGCCGCCGCGTGCGCCGGGGACCACCCGCTGCGGGAACGCTTCGGGGAGATCCTGAACCACGGGCCCAGCGAGAGGGCCGTCCGGGCGGAGCGCTCCATGCTGTGGGCTCTCGAAGGCGGCTGTCGGGTCCCGATCGGGGCCTGGACCGTGGTAGAGGGGAACGAGGTCCGGCTCCGGGGCGTCGTGGCCTCCACGGACGGCGCGCTGACGTACCGGGGAGAGGCCGCCGGGGAGGACCCGGAGGAGGTGGGGCACCGGCTCGCCGGGGACCTCATCTCCCAGGGCGCGGAGGTGATCCTGCAGGAGATCCGGGCGGCCCGGGCGTCGTGATCTACCTGGTAGGCTCCGGCCCGGGAGACCCGGGACTCTTCACGCTCAAGGGCCTGCGCTGCCTCGGGGAGGCCGACGCGGTCGTCTACGACCGGCTCGCCCCCGAGAGCCTGCTCCGCCACGCCCGCCCGGACGCCGAGAGGATCTACGTCGGCAAGAAGCCCGGCGAGCCTTCTATGGCCCAGGAGGAGATCAACGCTCTACTCGTAGAGCTCGGACGCTCCGGGAAGACCGTCGTGCGCCTGAAGGGCGGGGACCCGTACATCTTCGGCCGGGGCGGCGAGGAGGCCCTGGAGCTGGCGGAGGCCGGTCTCCCCTTCGAGACGGTCCCCGGCATCACCAGTGGCGTCGCGGCCCCGGCCTACGCGGGCATCCCCGTGACCCACCGCAACGTCTCCACGAGCGTCGCCTTCGTAACGGGCCACGAGGACCCCACCAAGGGACACTCCGACGTGGACTGGGACCGGGTCGCAGGCGGCGCGGACACCCTGGTCCTCTACATGGGCCTCGGGCGTCTGCGCGAGATCTCCGAGGGGCTCATCGCCGCCGGCAGGAGCCCCGATACCCCGGTAGCCTGCGTCCGGTGGGGCACGTTGCCGGAGCAGCGGACGGTAACCGGCACCCTGGAGGACATAGCCGAGCGAGTCCGGGAGGCCGGGCTGAAGCCGCCCGCCGTAACGGTGGTCGGCGAGGTAGTCTCGCTCCGCGGCGAGCTCGGCTGGTTCGAGCAGCGGCCGCTCTTCGGACGGCGCGTGGTAGTGACCCGCGCCCGCGCCCAGGCCGGAGAGCTCTCGCAGGAGCTCGAGGCCCTGGGAGCCGGGGTCCTGGAGTTCCCGACCATAGAGATACGCCCTCCCGAGGACTTCGAGCCTCTGGATAAAGCTATACGAGAGCTTGATGGTTACGACTGGCTGGTCTTTACCAGCGTCAACGGGGTGGAGTCCTTCGTGCAGCGGCTCCGGCATCACGGCCTGGACCTCCGCGCCGTGCCGCGGCGGGCGAAGGTGGCGGCCATCGGACCCGCTACCGCGGCCCGGCTCCGCAGCCTGGGGCTCCGGGTGGATGTGGTGCCGGAGGAGTACCGCGCCGAGGCGCTGATGGAGGAGATGCCCGGCGGGGAGCTCGTGGGGAAGAAGATCCTCATACCCCGGGCGAAGGTAGCGCGCGAGGTGCTGCCGGAGCGTCTCCGGGAGGCCGGGGCCGAGGTCTCCGTGCCACCGGCCTACGAGTCCGTGCCCTCCGAGACGGGCAAGGAGGCGGTAGCGGCCGGGTTGGAGGCCGGGGAGGTCTCCTGTATAACCTTCACCGCGAGCTCCACGGTCGAGAACTTCGTCCGGGTGTTCGGGGAGGAGCGGGCGGCGGAGCTCCTCTCGGGGGCCGCGGTGGCGTGTATAGGCCCGATCACGGCCGACACGGCCCGCGGGTACGGGTTGCGGGTCGATGTGGAGGCCGCGGAGTACACCATCGGGGGCCTCGTTCAGGCAGTAGTAGAGCTGTTCGCCGGTGCGGCCGGCGCGGCAAAGAAAGATGGGTGAGGAGATGGCATTTCCAGAGCAGAGGCTCCGCAGGACCCGCCGCACGGCGGGACTGCGCGGGCTGGTACGCGAGACGGAGCTCTCGCCGGGCGACTTCATATACCCGATCTTCGTAGCCGCCGGAGAGGACGTAAGGAACGAGATACCCTCCATGCCGGGCATCCTCCAGCTCTCCATAAACCACGCCGTGAAGGAGGCGCAGCGCGCGCACGCCCTCGGCACACCGGGCGTCCTGCTCTTCGGCATCCCGGAGGACAAGGACGAGGCGGCCACCGGAGCCTACGACCCTGAAGGTGTAGTACAGCTTGCGACACGGGCCATAAAGGACGCCGTACCGGAGCTCCTGGTCGTCACGGACGTCTGCCTGTGCGAGTACATGAGCCACGGCCACTGCGGTGTCGTGGACAAGGAGCGCGGCGAGGTGCTCAACGACGTGAGCCTGGAGCTACTGGCCCGGACCGCTGTCTCCCACGCGGAGGCCGGCGCGGACCTGGTAGCCCCGTCGGACATGATGGACGGCCGGGTAGCGGCCATAAGGAGCGAGCTCGACCGCGAGGGCTACGAGAACACCCCTATCATGGCCTACGCCGCAAAGTACGCCTCCGCCTTCTACGGCCCCTTCCGCGAGGCCGCGGAGAGCACCCCGCAGTTCGGCGACCGGCGCAACTACCAGATAGACCCCGCCAACGCCCGCGAGGCACTCCGGGAGGTCGGCCTCGACGCCGAGGAGGGAGCAGACATCGTTATCGTCAAGCCCGCGCTGCCGTACCTGGACGTCGTTCGCAGGGTCAGGGAGCAGACGGACCTGCCGGTCGCGGCCTACAACGTGAGCGGGGAGTTCTCCATGATCAAGGCCGCCGCGGAGAAGGGCTGGCTGGACGAGCGGGGCGCGGTGCTGGAGGCGCTGACCGGCGTAAAGCGGGCGGGGGCGGAGATCATCATCAGCTACCACGCCCCGGACGTCGCCCGCTGGCTCTCGGAGTAGCCCCTCTGCGGCGGGGGCTCGCGGCGGTGAGTAAGCACTGTTACGGTATCCTGGGCGCTCCGTTATTAGAATAGAGAGGCATTCTTAGAAGGGACACGCACGCCATTGCACGGTAACAGCAGAAGCGCAGATACCACGGACGCCAGAGCTGCACTAGCGATGGACCGGTCGGCCCGGCTCATGGAGCGGGCCTCGGCGCGCATCCCGGGTGGGGTGAACAGCCCCGTCCGGGCGTTCCGTTCCGTGGGGGGCAGCCCGCTCTTCATGGAGCGGGGCGAGGGCTCGCGCATCTCGGACGCCGACGGCAACTCCTACGTGGACTACGTGATGAGCTACGGGCCGCTCGTGCTCGGTCACGTCCACCCGGGGGTGGTGGAGGCCATAGAGCGGACCCTGCGCAAGGGTACGACCTTCGGGGCCCCGACGGAGCTCGAGGTCGAGCTTGCCGAGTTGGTCTGCGAGCGGGTGCCCTCCCTGGAGACGGTTAGGATGACCAACTCCGGCACCGAGGCCACCATGAGCGCCATCCGGGTGGCCCGTGGGTACACTGGCCGCGAGAAGATCCTGAAGTTCGACGGCAACTACCACGGCCACGGCGACGCGCTGCTGGCGTCCGCGGGCTCCGGGGTCGCGACGCTCGGCCTGCCCGACAGCCCGGGGGTCACGGAGGGCGCGGCGAAGGACACCGCCGTGCTGCCCTACAACGACCTTGAGGCCGTGCGGGCGCTCTTCCGGGAGGTGGGCGGGGAGATAGCGGCCGTTATCGTGGAGCCGGTCGGCGGGAACATGGGCTGCGTCCCGCCGGTAGAGGGGTACCTGGAGGGTCTGCGGGAGGTCACGCGGGAGCACGGGGCGGTCCTGATCTTCGACGAGGTCATGACCGGGTTCCGGCTCGCCCCGGGCGGAGCTCAGGAGCGCTACGGCGTCACGCCGGACATGACGTGCCTCGGTAAGATCATTGGCGGCGGCCTCCCGGTCGGGGCCTACGGCGGGTCGCGCGAGATCATGGAGATGGTGGCCCCGGCCGGGCCGGTCTACCAGGCCGGCACGCTATCGGGGAACCCGTTGGCGATGGCCTCCGGGCTCGCCACCCTGAGGGCCGCTGGAGAGGAAGGCTTCTACGAGCGCCTCGAAAGCCTCGGCGAGCGGTGGAGGACCGGCATGGCGGAGGCCGCTTCGGAGGGCGAGAGGCCGTTCTCCATAAACCAGGTCGGCTCCATGGTCAGCCTCTTCTTCACCGGCGGGCCGGTCACGGACTTCGAGTCCGCGGCCGCGTCCGACACCGGGGCTTTCAAGGACCTGTTCTGGCACCTCCTGCGGCGGGGGATATACCTCGCGCCCAGCCAGTTCGAGGCCGGGTTCATCTCCGTCGCGCACTCGGAGGAGGACCTCGACCGGACCGCCGAGGCCGCCGCGGAGTGGTTCTCCGGCAGCCGCCGCTCGGAGACCCGCTAAGTGGAGCAGACCGCCCGGAGGACCCCGGAGGTCCCCATAAAGGAGTTGTTCCTCCGGGCCTCCGAGGAAATACCGGGTGATGCTCGCCGGAGCGGGGTCGTCGCGGAGTCGCTCGGCTACCTCCAGAAAGGCTTCGACTCCCACTACGACACGGGTTGGCCGGAGGACATGGACATCCTGGTCGGCGACCGCTCCTACGCCTGGGCCATAGAGACCATCGCGCGCCTGGACGAGCCCGCCTTCGTCGCGGTGGCGAGCCGCCTGATACGGGACGGCGCGGGCCGTATCTCCGCGGAGGGTGACGTGGACCTCGAGGTCTGGATCCCCCACCTCGCCGGTCTCCTGAGCATCATCTCCGGCGAGGAAGCCGGGAAGTCCGCCGTCCGGATACGGGCCGCGACCGGAGACCTGGAGTCCCCACGAAGTTAGGCCGGGAGACCCTGGAGGTACCGGGTCTCCCTGGAGTGAGAGGTGAAACGAACGTGAACCAGGAGAGCGGCGGGTCGCACGGAGGTCTCCCCTCCGGCGCGGAGCGGGCACGCCTCGTCCGGGAGATGTTCGACCGCATCGCCGGGCGCTACGAGCTGCTGAACAAGATCATGACCGCGGGCCTGAACCGCATATGGAACAGGAAGGTCATCCGGGCCTCGGGGCTCCGGCCGGGCGACAGGGCGCTCGACCTGGCCTGCGGCACGGGGAGCCTCACCAGAGACCTCGCCGGGAAGGTCGGAGAGCGGGGGCGGGTGTTGGGCGTGGATTTCTCCCGGGAGATGCTCGCGGCCGCAAAGCGGCGTCCCGCGCCGAACGTGGAGTACCGTCTCGGGGACGCCACGGAGCTAGAGGGCGTCGAGTCGGGAAGCTTCGAGGCGGCGACCATCGCCTACGGGGCCAGGAACATACCCGACCTCGACGCGTTGTTCGGGGAGATGGCCCGGGCCGTGGTGCCCGGCGGCAGGGTCGTCTGCCTGGAGATAGCGCGCCCCGGGAGCCGGATACCGGCGCTCTTCTACGGAATGTGGTTTGATAGAGTCGTGCCCTGGATCGGGGCCCGCGTATCGGGGGATGCCTGGGCGTACTCTTACCTGCCGTGCTCCGTGAAAGAGTTCGTGGCACCCGAGGTGTTGTCTGAAATAATGAGGCGTAATGGACTACGACATGTTCGGTGGCAGAGGCTCGCAGGCGGCATCATCACGCTCCATAGCGGGACAAAGCGTTAACCAGAGCGCGCAGACCCTGCAGTCCGCCCTGCCCCCGCACACCGTGGAGGCGGCTCGCGAGGTGGAGGACCTGCTCGCCGGCGTGGCCCGGCGGGCTCCGGAGACGCTCGTCGCGCCGGCGCTCGAGGCCGTAACGGCGGGCGGCAAGCGCCTCCGGCCGCTGCTCGTGCTCCTGACCTCCGGGATGGGCGAGCCGGACGAACAGGCCGTGCTCCTGGCTTCGACGGCCGTAGAGGTTCTCCACACGGCGACCCTGATCCACGACGACATCGTGGACCGGGCGGAGAGCCGTCGCGGGAGGCCGACCACGGTAGCCGCCTACGGGCGGGACGTCGCTGTTGCCACGGGAGACTACCTCTTCGCCGAAGCCTTCGCGGACCTCGCGGAGATCGGGGACCCGCGCCTCATACGCTCCTTCGCCGAGGCCTCCGAGGGTCTGGCAGCCGGGGAGCTCGAGCAGTACCGGGCTGCGGGCGCCGAGGTCGACGTGGAGGTCTACCTGGAGCACATCAGGATGAAGACGGCGGGGCTCTTCAAGGCCGCGTGCGTCGCGGGCGGCAGCCTGGGCGGGCTCTCCCTGCGCCAGATAGACGCGCTCGCCAACTACGGGCAGGCCCTCGGCATCGCCTTCCAGATGTCCGACGACGTGATGGACCTCGTGGGGGAGCCGGGCGTCACGGGCAAAGGGGTCGGGAGCGACCTCGCGGAGGGAACGGTGACGCTGCCGGTGATCTTCGCTCTCAACGAGGGAGACGCCGGGCTGATAAACCGGGTCCTCTCCACGCCGGAGCCGGGGCCGGATCTCCTGGAGTCCGGCATAGACGCCGTGCTGGCGACCGGGGCCGTAGAGAAGACCGAGGCCTGGGCCCGGGGAGAGGTCGAGACGGCGCTCGAAGACCTGAAGCTCCTGCCGGACGGGCCGGAGCGCGCTATCCTGGAGTACGTCGCCGCGGAGGTGGTCGGCAGGAACTCCTGACCCGCCGGTCACGTAGCGCCTCGTGTGCTAGGCTTTCGCGCTTGGTTGGAGAGATTGATTCGACCTCCGGAGGGTATCCGATTGGCGAGTGCTGAGAGAAGTACGGAGATCTTCGCGGCGGGCCTGGTGTTGCCCGTAACATCCGCGCCCGTGAGGGAGGGGGCCGTGCTCGTGCGGGACGGCAGGATCTCCGCCGTCGGGACGCTGGCGGAGATAGGCCGGGAGAACCCGGGCGTAGAGGTGCGCTACTTCCCGCAGTGCGCCCTGATACCCGGCGCGGTCAACACCCACGCCCACCTCGGTTTCCGCAGGGAGGGAGCGCCCGAGGGCAAGACCTTCTCTAGCTGGCTCTCCGGCCTGATAGAGCGCCTGCCGGAGAAGGAGTCCTGGACCCCGGAGGCGGCCCGGGACTCGGCCCGGGAGGCTATAGAGGCGGGGACTACGTTCATGGCGGAGTCCTCGCCCTACGGTGAGTGCCTGCCGCAGCTCGCGGAGTCGGGGATGGCGGGGACGGCGTACGTCGAGTTCTTTCCGGGGGACATCGGCACGCCGGAGGAGGCCGCCGAGTTCATAGGGGGCAAGGTGCGGGAGCTGCGCCGGGGCCTGCCGGAGAGGGTCGGCGCCCACGTGAGCGTCCATTCCCCCTACACCGTGCACGCCACGGCGGCGCGGCTCGCGGCCCGGTCCACGCGCGAGCGCGGCGAGCGGCTCGCCATACACCTCTCCGAGAGCCCGGAAGAGGTCGAGTTCGTGCGGGACGGCACGGGGCCGTTAAAGGAGATATTCTCTTCCGCCGACTGGGCCGGACAGGGTATATCTCCCGTCGCCTACGCCGAAAAGACGGAGCTCCTCGGCCCGGAGACGATAGCCGCCCACCTGGCGACCGGCGTCTCGGAGGGGGACGTGGACGTCCTGCGGGACACGGATACTGCCGTGGCCCACTGTCCCCGCTCGAACAGGAACCTCGGCTGCGGCGTCTCCCCGGTACCCCAGATGCTGGAGAAGGGCGTCAGGGTCGGCATGGGGACCGACGGCCTCTGGAGCAGCGACGACCTGAACCTCTTCGCGGAGACGCTCGTGGCGGCGAAGCTGCACGGCTTCGGCGGGGCGCTGGCCCTGAAGCTCGCTACCGTCCGGGGCGCGCGGGCGCTCGGCATAGAGGGGGAGACGGGGAGCCTCGAGGCCGGCAAGTGGGCGGACCTGGCTATAGTCGAGCCATCTCCGGGAGCCGGGGACCCGGAGATGGAGGTCGTGGAGGCCGCCGCCGGTGGGGGCGTGGTCGTCACTGTCGTGGGCGGAGAGCTGATATACAATCGGATAGAAGAGTAGTACTATTCGTCGAACCTTTTAGGAGGGCCCGCCTGCCATGATGGACCGTACCCGGCTCAGCTTCTGGACCAGGTTCATCGCGATCTTTCTCGCCTCGATGTTCGTGATATCCTCGATCTTTATCGGGTTTACCGCCACGGGCGCGTACAACCTGCTCGAGGTGTTCAGCGGCCCCGCCCAGCAGGAACAGCAGCAGGGTGAGGACCCGGCCGGCGGCCCGGACCCCGCGGCCCAGATAGAGGAGGCCGAGCGGGAGTACGAGGAGAACCCGGAGGACCCGGAGGCCATAAGGCAACTGGCCGCCCTCTACATCCAGAACGACCAGCCGAGCCAGGCCGTCGAGGCCCTCGAAGAGAGCCGGGAAGCCGCCCCGGACGACCCCGAGATACCGACCCTCCTCGGCCTCTCCTACGCCCAGCAGGCAGAGGCTGCCTCGGACGAGGGGGAGCGGCAGGAGCTCTACCAGCAGGCCGGTGACGCCTTCGCCGAGGCCACGGAGAACGACCCGGAGAACGAGGAGGCCTTCCTGCGCGCCGGATCGGCCTACGAGGAAGCCGGCGATACCGGACGGGCCATACAGTACTACAACGGCTACCTGGAGCTGGAGCCCGAAGGGGAGACCGCAGACCAGGTGCGGGAGCAGATCTCGACCCTCCTCGAAGGCGGGGGCGCAGAGGAGGAGGAAATCCCCGAGGAGGAGGTACCCGAGGACGCCGGACAGGGAGACGAGTAACGTGGCCCCGCGCCCGTAGAAGGCCCGGGCTCTGATCCAGGAGGGGATTTGTGCCGTAGACACCCCTTACGGAGCGCAAAGGTTATACAATTGACCCTAGAGCCGAAACATAACCACTTCTGCGAGGAGGACGGATGATCCCCAACATCGGTGGCATGGAACTGGTAATAATCCTGGTAATCGTGCTGCTGCTCTTCGGCGCCAAGCGGATACCGGGCCTCGCCAAGTCCCTGGGTACCGGCATGCGGGAGTTCCGCAAGGGTACCTCGGGCGCGGACGATAAGGAAGAGATCTCCGGCGAGAGCAGCAACGGCAAGGAAGAAGGGATGACCGCCGGGGGCGGCAAGGACGAGGACGAGGACAGCTCCCCCCGCGCAGAGCAGACGGAGCGCTCCGAGCAGAAGAGCTAAGCCACGAACAGGCAGCGGTAACCCCGCTCCAGCACCCCGGGAGGTCTCAAGCCTCCCGGGGTGCTCGCGTTTCGTGACCCCGTCTCGTGACTGTAGGCGGGGTTGCCGTGGCGGCGGGGCTTGTGGCTCCCGGACCGCTGTGTGCGGGGGGGGCATTTGTGGTAGAAACCGCTGTCATGGAAGCGGGTGGTTCTACAGGGGGGGCGGCGGCCCTGGTACGTCTCGTAAGGCCCAGGCAATGGACCAAGAACGGGTTCGTGCTCGCTGGGCTCGTGTTCTCTGGCGAGGTGCTTCAGGGACCCTCCATCCTGGCTGCCCTTCTGGCCTTCGCCGCTTTCTGCGCTCTCTCGGGCTCCGTCTACGCCGCGAACGACGTGCTCGACGTGGAGGAGGACCGCAAGCACCCCATAAAGCAGGACCGCCCCGTAGCCAGCGGCGAGGTACCCGTGCGGGTCGCCGTGGCGTACTCGGGCCTCCTGGCGGCCGGAGGGCTCCTACTGGGATTTGCCGTGAGCCCCTGGGTCGGGCTCACGGGGCTCGCTTACCTGTTCCTGCAGACCGTATACACGACGTTCCTGAAGCACAGGGCTATCCTGGACGTGATGAGCATCTCCTCCGGCTTCGTGCTCCGGGCTCTCGCCGGGGTTGCGGCCGTCGGCAGCCCGGTCTCCCCGTGGCTCATCGTTTGCACGGGTCTCCTGACGCTGTTCCTCGGGTTCTCCAAGCGCCGCCACGAGCTCGCGACGCTCGGCGAGGATGCCGCCGGACACCGGAAGAACCTGAAGGACTACTCGGTACCGATGCTGGACCAGATGATGAACATCATGCTCGCCACCACCATAATCGCCTACGCGCTCTACACGTTCACCGTCTACGAGAACGAGATCATGATGTCGAGCATACCGTTCGTGATCTACGGGGTCTTCCGGTACATGATCCTGGTCCACCGCGACGGCGGCGGCAACCCGGACACCCTGCTCCTCCAGGACAGGCCGCTCCAGATCACGCTCCTCCTCTGGCTCTCGGTCGTCGTCTCCGTCATCTACATCTTCTGAGGCGGGAGTGCTCGCCCGCCTGAAGAGGAACCTGGTGCTCGCCGTCGGGCTCGGTGTGGCGGTCTACCTGGTGCTCGCCGTCCTCTCGGGCTTCGACGACCTCCGGCTGGCGCTCGGGGACTTCCGGTGGTCGCTGGTACCCGCGATACTGGGCCTCGTCGGGCTCTCCTACGTCGGGCGCTACGTGCGCTGGACGTATTACCTGCGGGTCTTGCGCATCCCGCTGCCCGCGAGGCTGAACGCCGTTATCTTTACCGCGGGCCTCTCCATGGCCATCTCGCCCGGCAAGCTCGGGGAGGTCCTCAAGAGCCTCTTCGTCCGGCAGGTCTCCGGTACGCCGGTCGCCCGCTCGGCCCCGGCGGTCTTCGCCGAGCGCGTCACGGACGGCACCGGCATGCTCGTCTGGGGCTTGATCGGGGCCCTTGCTTTCCGGTTCGGCCTGGGGGTGCTGGGGCTCTTCCTCGCGATGCTGGTCGCCGGTATCGCCGTGCTGCGCTCCAAGAGGCTCTCGCTCCTCGCCGAGCGGGCCCTCTACAGGCTGCCCGTGCTCCACCGGCTGGCACCGCACCTCGGCGCTTTTCACGGGGCCTCGAACGAGCTCCTGGCCGTCCGGCCGCTCGCCGTGGGGACCTCGCTCTCCTTTGTGTGCTGGGGCCTCGAGATAGTCGCGGTCTACCTCTGTGTGCTGGCGATAGGGGCGGAGGTCCCGTTCCTGATGGCGACGTTTATCTTCGCGGTAAGCTCTCTGGCGGGAGCCCTGAGCTTCACGCCGGGAGGGCTCGGGGTGGCGGAGGCCGGGCTCGCGGGCATGTTCGGGACCCTGGCCGGGCTCGCGGGCGGTCCGGCGGTGGCGCTGACGCTGGTGATTCGCCTTGCTACCCTGTGGTTCGCGGCCCTGCTCGGCATCGGTGGCCTCCTCCTGGTACGGCGGCTCATAGGAGAGCCCGCAGCCCCAGAGGAGGAAGCAGAGGTGGCGGTTGGCTCGCCCAACCCGGAGGGATAGTATAATGGGGTCTCACCGTCTACCCATCTCCACACCGCAGGATTTAGCAATAGAGGCTGTGTTATAACGGAAAATAATATGCGATTGATAATCTCTGAAAAAGCGAATGCCGCAAAGAAGATCTCCCAGTTCCTCGCCGACGGTCCGGTAAAGGACGGCAAGCACCGGAGCATCCCGCACCACACCTTTACCTGGAACGGTGAGGAGTGCATCTCCTTGGGGCTCAAGGGACACGTGATGAACCTGGAGTACCCGGAGGAGTACTCCAACTGGCAGAAGGTCGAGCCCTCTGCCCTGATAGACGCCGAGATCCAGAAGACCGTCTCCGAGAAGGGCGTCGCCGAGGCCATCCGCGCCCTGGCAAAGAAGGCCGACCGGGTCATCGTCGCCACGGACTTCGACCGCGAGGGAGAGCTCATAGGCGTCGAGGCTCTCGACGTGGTCTTCGAGGCCAACCCGGCGCTCGTGGACCACGTGGAGCGTTCCCGCTTCTCCGCCCTCACTAAGGGGGAGGTCGAGCGGGCCTTCAACGAGCTCGTCGAGGTCTCCCGGGAGCTCGCCGCCGCCGGGGAGGCGCGGCAGGATATAGACCTGATCTGGGGCGCGACCCTTACCCGCTGGGTCTCCCGCGCTACCAAACGCTACGGGAGCGCCTTCCTCTCGGTTGGCCGGGTGCAGTCCCCGACCCTCGCGCTTATAGCCGAGCGCGAACGGGAGCGCCGGGCCTTTGTGCCCGAGCCTTACTGGGAGCTCGATGCCACCCTGCAGAACGGCTCCGGGCCCTTCCCCGTCCGCCACGAGACGGAGCGCTTCTGGGACGAGGCCGCAGCGCGGACGGCTCACGGCAACCTCGCCGACACCGCGCGGGTTGCGGAGGTCAGGCAGAAGTCCGCCACGCGCCAGCCGCCCACACCGTTCTCCACCACGGTCTTTCTCTCGGCGGCTGCGAACCTCGGCCTGAGCCCGTCCAGGGCGGCCCGCATCGCCGAGGACCTGTACACCGAGGGCTACATCTCCTACCCCCGGACGGACAACGCCGTCTACCCGAAATCTCTCGATCTGCGGGAGACGATAGGGAACCTGACGAAGGTCGAGGGCGCGGGGGAGTACGCGCAGGAGTTGCTCGGCCGGGAGAAGCTCTCGCCGACGCGGGGTAAGAAGGAGACCACGGACCACCCCCCGATCTACCCAACCGGCTACGCCCCGAAGTCGGCGCTCCGGGACGACCAGTGGAAGGTCTACCAGCTCGTCGTGCGGCGTTTCCTCGCCACCCTGTCGGACCCGGCAAAGACGCTGCGCACCACGCTGCGCTTCGGCTCCGGCGGCGAGACGCTGACGACCGGCGGCACGGTCGTCACGGAGGAGGGCTGGCTCGGGGTCTACCCCTACAGCCGCCGCTCCGACGAGGAGCTGCCCCGCCTCGAGGAGGGGCAGGAGGTCCGGGTGCTTGAAACCGGGGTCACCGGCAAGGAGACCCAGCCGCCGGGCCGGTACGGTCAGGGACGTCTGATACAGATAATGGAGGACCTCGGGCTCGGCACCAAGGCCACGCGTCCCGGCATCATCCAGAACCTCTACGACCGGGGCTACGTCCACGGCGACCCGCTCATCCCGACGGAGACCGGCATCGCGGTCGCGCAGGCCCTCGGGGACTTCGCCTCCGAGATAGCCACCCACGAGATGACCGCGGAGCTGGAGAGCAGCATGGACTCCATCTCCGAGGGCGAGGTCGGCAAGGAGTCCGTGGTCGACGAGTCGCGGGACGTGCTGCGGCGCGTCTACGAGCACCTGGAGAACTCCCAGGACGAGTTCGCCGACATCGTGCGTGCGGGCATCCGGGAGGACTCCGTGCTCGGGCCCTGCAAGAAGTGCGGAAAGAACCTCACCGTCCGGCGGGCCAAGAAGAGCGGCAAGCGCTTCGCGGGCTGCGAGGGATATCCCGAGTGCGACCAGACCTACTCGCTGCCGCCGCGGGGTGAGATCATACCGCTCGGCACCCTCTGCGAGGGCTGCGGCGCGCCGGAGATAAAGGTCGTCGGCGGGCGTCGGCCCTGGATCACCTGCATCGATATGAGCTGCCCCAAGAAGCAGGCCGAACGCGAGGCCGCCGAAGCGAAGAAGGCCGCAAAGGCCAAAGAGGCCGACGGCTCGACAGCGGAAGGAGAGGCGACATCGGAGGCCACGACCGCCGGAGGCGGGACCGCGGGCGGCGAGAGCCCGAACGGGCAGCAGCCGGAGGAGGGCTCCGGGAAGAAGCTGGAGAGGTCCACCACGTAGAGGACCGGCTGGGCCTCCCCCCGCCGCGGGAGCACCCGCGGCGCCGCACCTCGCCGCCCGTCCGGGCCAGCGGATATTTCCTGGTCCTGGCAACGGTCGCGGTTGTTTGTTACGCTGCCGCCCTGTAACTATGTTCCGAAAGCACCTAGGAGATAGATCTTTTTGGCCCCGGTAATAGGCGTAACGGCCACCCTCAAGGAGGATACGGAGTCCACTGCCACGCGGCCCCTGGGGACATTCGTGCGGGCGGACCTCGACTACGTGAGCGGGGTGGAGCAGGCTGGCGGTATACCCGTCGTGCTGCCGCCCGTAGCCGGAGATCCCGAGGCGGCGGCGGGCGCGATGCTGTCTGGGCTGGACGGCCTGCTGCTCAGCGGCGGGAGCGACCTGCACCCGGGTTACTACGGGGAGGAGCCTCTGCCCGGGCTCGACGCTACCCTGTCCGAGCGGGACGCGTTCGAGACGGTGCTGCTGGAGCACGCCCTGCGCCGCGGGATGCCGGTCTTCGGTATCTGCCGGGGGCTGCAGCTCATCAACGTGGCCCTCGGCGGGACGCTCTACCAGGACCTGCCCTCGCAGGCCGAGGGTGAGCTGCTGGACCACCGCCAGACCACGCCGAAGTGGGTCCCCAAGCACGAGGTAGAGTTCGTCCCGGGGTCTACGGTCGGGGAGATCACGGGCCACGCCCGTATAAAGGTGAACTCCTACCACCACCAGGCCATAAAGGACCTCGCCCCGGGCCTCACGGCCACCGCCCGGGCCGGGGACGGCGTCGTCGAGGCGGTAGAGGCCCGGGAGCTCTCCTCGGAGCGGTGGCTCCTCGGCGTCCAGTGGCACGCGGAGGCCATGCGCGGCCCCGCGCGGGACGGGGCGGCGCACCGGAGCCTCTTCGAGGCCCACGTGGCCGCTGCCGAGCGTCATGCCGGCCGCCGGATGGCGGCCTAGTCCCCTGGCTCGGGGGGGGGAGACCTCGATCGGGGGCCCCGGCAGGGGCGTCTTCGTTACGGTCGAGGGCGTAGACTTCTCCGGCAAGAGTACCCTGGTGCGGCATCTGAAGAGCATCTTCGCCGGCCCCGAGAGCGGTCTGCCGGGGCTGTACTTTACGCGGGAGCCAGGTGGCACCCCGGCCGCGGAGCGCATCCGGGGGGTGCTGCTCGACCCGGGGCTCGAGATGGAGCCCTGGACGGAGGCGTACCTCTACGCGGCGGCCCGGGCGGACCACGTGCGGCGGGAGATACTGCCGCGCCTGGAGGCCGGGCAGAGCGTGCTCTGCGAGCGCTACCTGCACTCCAGCCTCGCCTACCAGGGGGCGGGCCGGGGGCTCGGCATGGAGGAGGTACGGTCGCTGAACGGGCGGGCCGCTGCAGGGGCCGTACCCGACAGGACCTTCTACCTGCGTCTCGGTGCGGAGGAGCGGGCCCTCCGGGGCCGGGAAGCCGGTACGCCTCTCGACCGCCTGGAGAGCGCGGGGGACGACTTCGCGCGCCGCGTCGAGGAGGGATTCGAGGAGCTGGTGCTGGGGGAGCCCGGCCGCATCCGGGCGCTCGACGCCCGCCGCCCGCCGGAGGAGCTTGCTCAGGAGGTGCGCCAGGAGATACTCTCCCTTCACCGGGCTGCTCCGGGCGGAACCGTTTAGTTTCCGGGCGTAGAGAGACACGACGGAGGAGAGCTACGGATACCTTTAGCGGCATACTGGGCAACGAGACGGTCCTGCGGTCCCTGGAGAGGGACCTCGAGCGCGGGGAGGTGGCGCACGCCTACCTGTTCCACGGCCCGCCAGGGCTCGGCAAGAGGACGGTGGCCCGCAGGTTCGGTTCGGTGCTGGTCTCCGGTGGTGACCCCGCCGCGGAGGACCGGGCGCTCCGCGGGCTTCACCCGGACCTCTCGGAGATCGAGCCCGAAGGGGCGTTCACGACCATCGGGCAGGTGCGGGAACTCGTGCGGCTGGCCTCCGGGCGGCCGTTCGAGGGCGCGCGCCGCTTGTTTGTCCTGGAGGCGGATACCCTGAACGTGCAGGCGGCGAACGCCCTGCTCAAGACCCTGGAGTCACCCGAGGGCGAGGCGGTCTTCGTGCTGCTCGCCCTCTCCGAAGAGGGCGTCTTGCCGACCGTCGTCTCCCGGTCCCGGACGGTGCGGTTCAACCCGGTGCCGGAGGGGGAGGTCGCCTCCTTCCTCCGGGGGCGCGGCGTGCCGGAGGAGGAGGCCCGGCTCGCGGCCTCTCTCGGGCGGGGGAGCGTGGGGCTGGCGCTGCGCTACTCCGGGGACGCGGAGCTGCGGGGCCTCCGGGAGGCGGTGCTGGAGGCTGGGCTCGGGCTCTCCGGGGACTTCGAGGACCGCTACGGGGCCGTCTCGCAGGTAGTGGCGCGGGCGGAGAGCGTCGGGGCCGCCCGGGAGAAGGAGTACCTGGAGGGCTTCGAGGAGCCCGACCGGAGGGCGAAAGATGGGGCCAAACGCGCCAACCGGGCCGCCCGGGACGGTGCGGTGCGGGAGGCGCTCGAGCTACTGGCGCTCCTGTACCGGGACTGCGCGGCCGTCGCCGCGGGGGCGCCGGAGCTCGCGGCGAACGTGGACCGGCTCGACCGGATGCGGCGCCTGGTGGCGGATTATCCGGGCGCCGACTGGGCCGGGGCGGCAAGCGGGGTGGGTGAGGCTCGCGCGGCCCTGACGTACAACGTCGCGCCGGAGGCGGTGCTGGAGGGCGCGATCTCCCGGTCCCGGCGGCGTATACTCCCCGTGGTTTCGGGGCGTTCGGGAGGCTAGGCCCGGAGAGTTGCGGGGACCGTAAGACGCAGGGTCTCCTGGGAGGAGGTAGCGGTGGACCCCGAAGAGCAAGCTCTGCCGCGGCGCGAGATCTCGCTACTCGTCGTCTCGGCGTTCTTCACCATGATCGGCTTCTACCTCCTCCTCTCCGTGGTGCCGCTCTACACGGAGCGGGCCGGGGGAGGTAGCACGGGCGCGGGGCTGGCTACGGCGGTCTTCATGCTCGCGACGGTGCTGGCGCAGGTCCAGATGCCCCGGATGCTCGTCCGCTTCGGCTACCGGGCGATACTGGCCGCCGGAACGCTCTTCCTGGGGCTCCCGGCTTTCGTCTACCTGCTCGCTACGGAGGTGCCGTCCATCCTGGCCGTCACGCTCTTCCGGGGGGCGGGGTTCGGGGTCGCCATCGTGGTGCTCGCGGCCCTGGTCGTGGAGTTCGCTCCCCCGGAGCGGCGCGGCGAAGCGCTCGGGTGGCTCGGGGTGGCGCTGACGCTCCCGGCGGTCTTCGGCAGCGCCCTCGGGGTCTGGATGGTCGAGCGCGCGGGCTTCGTGCCGGTCTTCGCTATCGGCGGCGCGGCGCCCCTCTTCGGCTTCCTCTTCGCGCTCGCCATCCGGGACCCGGCACCCGACCGCCAGGAGGAGAGGAGCGGGGGTTTCCTCTCCGGCCTCGGGCGCGGGCCGCTCCTGCGGGTCTTCCTGATCTTCGCTTCCTGCACGCTGGCGGCCGGGGTCTTCGTTACGTTCCTCCCGCTGGCGGAGCCCGGCTCGGGGCTGTTCTCCGCCACCACGGCCCTCCTCTCCTACGGGTTGGCGAGCACCCTGGGGCGGTTCTGGGCGGGGCGGTTCAGCGACCGCAACGGCCCGCACCGGCTCCTGGTACCGGCCCTCCTCTCGGCGGCGCTGGGTATGACCGCTCTCTCGGTCGGCGGGGCGTACCTGCTCCTGGGAGGTCTGCTCTTCGGCGGCGGGTTCGGCGTGCTCCAGAGCGCGACCCTGATCCTCGTGATGTCCCGGGTCTCCAAGGGGGAGTACGGGCTCGGCAGCACGCTGTGGAACGTGGCCTTCGACGGCGGCATCGGGCTCGGCGCCTTCGCCTTCGGCTTCGTCGTTGGAGGGATGGGGTTCTCCGCGGCCTTTCTCCTCTCCGGAGCCCTGATGCTCGCCGCCCTCGTGCTCGTCTCCCTGGACCACGCCCGGCGGCCCGCGTGAGAGGCCGGGCCGTCGGGACGGTGGTGGCGTAAACTACATCGGGTCGGCGAGGGAGGAGGTCCTCTTGATAGAGGGAGCTGTGCGAGATGCCGGGTAACATCTGCGACGTGCCGGGGGTGCGGGTCGGACACGCGGCGGACGGGGAGGGGATCACGGGCTGCACCGCCGTCCTCTTCGACTCCCCGGCCGTCGTGGGCGTGGACGTGCGGGGCTCGGCGCCCGGCACCCGGGAGACGGACCTCCTGGACCCGGTGGCCTGGGTGGAGGAGACCCACGCCCTGCTCTTTACCGGCGGGAGCGCCTTCGGGCTCGCAGCGGCGAGCGGGGTCGTCGACCTCCTCGAAGAGCGCGGGGTCGGCTACGACACCCGCGCCGCCCGCATCCCGCTCGTCCCGGCGGCTGTCATCTACGACCTCGCCATCGGCTCTACCGCCGCCCGCCCGGACGCCGCCATGGGCTACAGGGCCGCCGCCGCAGCCGAGAGCGACGACTTCCCCCGGGGCACCGCCGGCGTCGGTACCGGCGCGACGGTCGGTAAGATATTGGGCATGGAGCGGGCCATGAAGGGCGGTCTCGGGAGCGCCTCCGTACAGCTCCCGGGCGGCACCGTCGTCGCGGCGCTCGCCGCCGTCAACGCCTTCGGGGACGTCCGCGACCCGCAGACCGGGAGGATACTCGCCGGACCCCGGCTCGAAGACGGCACGCCGGGAGACAGCCTAGAGCTAATGATGGACGCGATGGCCCGGTTCGGTTGGGGAGAGAGCACCACCCTCGGGCTCGTGGCGACCAACGCCCGCCTGACCAAGCCCGGGGTGACCCGGATCTCCCGGATGGCCCAGGACGGCCTCGCCCGGACCGTCTACCCGGCGCACACCTCCGTGGACGGCGACACCGTATTCGCGGCCTCCGTACCCGCAGGAGACGAGGTAACGGCCTTCGCCGACGTCGTCGGAGCCTGGGGAGCCCGCGCCATGCAGGAGGCCGTCCTCGACGCGGTCCGCTCCGCAGAGCCGCTGGGCGGCGTACCGGCGGCCAACGGCCCGTAGGCGGGCACCCACCTCGGGCCGCAGTCTCCGGCGAGACAGAGAGTTATGTGCCGTCGCACGCCCCTGTTGTCCGCCCGGTTGCGGACGGGAACTCCGGAGGCTATCTTCGGGACGGAGAGAGATGGTGCCCGCGAATGGTGGAGGGCGGCCGATGTCATTCGGTGGAGAGGTAGAGTTCGGAGCCTGGACGGAGAAGGGCGAGCCGCTCGGCAACGTGGCGCGCCTCCGGGAGCCGGAGGGGGAGGGTTACGCGTACCTCTCCGTGGGTAGGGGCTCGGATGACCGGGGTATGTCCATGACCCTTTACCGGTTCCGTGGGGGTTACAGGGTCCGGCTGGAGGAGTGGGAAGGGGAGGACCGGTGGTCCCGGTGGCTCGCGCCCGTCGTGGAGGACGAGGGCTACATAGGCCTCTTCTCCGAGCGGGAGGCTCGGGAGACGTTCCCGTACCTCTTCGCGGCCCTGGAGATGCCCGGTGGATTCGAGGTGGAGTAGCCAGGGCTTACGCAGGGACCATTCCGCGCTTGATCCGTCAGACCGTCCGCCCGCTCTGGTAGGCCGGGTGCAGGAGCTCACGCTGTGTGGTACCTTACTAGCCTCGCAGGTATCGAGGTGCATCCGTCAGAGAGCCGGAGGCGGATACCGCAGCAGACAGGCCGGGGAGTCTGGCTTCCGGGGGTGTAGGTCCAGCAAGGGAGGAATGTGAAGGTCATAGTCGTCAGGCGGTTGTTCCTTTTTGCCGTTGTCTCCGTGTTGCTCGCTCTCGTTCTCGTGGTGTCGAAAGCTCATGCAAGCATCGGCT
>JACCZN010000016.1 GCA_013695915.1 Rubrobacter sp. | reverse complement strand
GTCGGCATGATCACGGACGCCGGGCAGTCGGAGAAGCTCATCGCCGACGGCGAGGCCGACGTAGTGCTCCTGGCCCGCGAGCTGCTGCGCAACCCCTACTGGCCGCTCCTCGCCGCCCACGAGCTCGGCGCGGAGGTAACGTGGCCCCCGCAGTACGAGCGGGCGAAGCCCCGCTAGCCGGAGCCGACCGGGCTCAGGAGCCGGAGCGCTCGGCCCGCCGGAGGCCCGTGAGCGCCCAGCCCAGGAGTACCAGCGCCAGGGCCGCGCCGACGCCGTAAGCGAACCAGACCCCGGCCGGTTCCCCGATAATGAGGCTCCGGCCTGCCTCCAGCAGGAACGTCAGAGGGTTCACGGCGGCGACGGCCTCGATCCAGCCCTCCAGCAGCGGCATCGGCACGAAGACGGGTGCCAGGAAGAGCATCAGGAAGAGCGGCGTCTGTATGAGGGGGCTCGCCTGCTGGGTGCGGAGCCTGAGCGCTATCCCGGTGGCGAACAGGGTCGCCGAGAAGTTCAGGAGCAGTGCGAGCCCCACGAGCCCGAAGAGGTCCACGCCGCCCCCCAGCACCTGCATGCCGACCAGGTACGCCGACACGGCCACCAGCAGCCCGGTAAAGGTCACCCGCACGAGCGAGGCCAGTATGTAGCCCAGGATTATGCCCTCGCGGCGGTGGGCGGCGAGCAGTAGCCTCCGGGCGAAGCCGGACTCGAAGTCCCCGGCGATGGCGAAGCCGGTGAACGCGCCGCCGAAGGTTACGGCCTGAAGCAGGACCCAGACGAACTGGAAGGCCTCGTAGCCCGCCGGGAAGTCGAATCCGGGTACCTCCCCGACCCTGGTGAGCCCTCCGGCGAAGGCGAGAAAGAACAGCACCGGGAAGAGCGACGGCAGGAAGAACGAGAGCTTCGTGAAGACCCGGTAGACCTGCCGCCGGGCGACGGCCAGGGCTACGGAGAAGAAGAGCACCGCTCCGCTCCGGCTCCCTACCCGTCTCATGAGCGCGCCATCCGGGTCTTGAGAGAGGCCGCGGCCCCGAAGAGACCGGCCGCCACGAGCAGCCCCGTGGCCCCGAAGCCCAGGGCGAGCGCCTGGAGGTCCCAGCCCGTGATGATCAGGCTGCGTATACCCTCGACCATGTAGGAGACCGGGTTGACGGTGGCGACGGCGCGGAACCAGTCGTTCTCTATGAGGTTCCGCGGGAAGAGCAGCGACGAGAGGAAGAGGGAGACGAAGATCAGGGGGAAGGACCCCTGCACGGCCTCCCCGGATCCGGTCCGCAGGGCGAGTATGGCCCCTATCCCCCCGAAACCGAGCCCGACGAGCACGGTGAAGAGCACCAGCAGCGGCAGCCCGAGCAGCCCGGCCTGGACCTCCACCCCCGCCAGGAGACCGACCGCGAGGAAGAAGACGCCCTGGAAGAGCCCGAGCGCCACCACACCCGCGAGCAGGCCCGCCAGCAGGGCCACCGGACGCATGGGGGTCAGCGAGAGGCGGCTGAGGAAGCCGCTCTCTATGTCGCGGGCGAGGTCCGTGCCGGCGGAGATCGCCGCGAAGACCGCCCCCTGCACGAGCGGGAACGCGAAGATAAAGTCCAGGTACGAGTCGCCCGGGAAACCTTCGAGCCCCGAGGCCGGTCCGAGGCCGCTGGCGTAGACGGCCAGGAGCAGGAGCGGAAAGACTAGCGCCGGACCGACGGTCGCGGGCTGCCGGAGCGCCCGCAACACGGAACGCCGGCTCAGGTAGAGCACCTGCAACAGTACCGCGCGGCTCAAGCCGGGGTCTCCTCTGCGGCGTCCTCTGACTCCCCTTCGAGAGACCGACCGGTCTTCTCCAGGAATACGTCGTCTAGCGTCGGCGCGTCTAGCCTGAGACTGGACACTCCTACCCCAGCTCCGTCCAGCGCCCGTACTACCTCGGCAAGCTCCCCGGCTCCCCGCTCAAGCCTTACCGCTACTGCTCCGGAGGAGGCTGCTACCGGGCTGCCGAATCTACCTAGCACGTCCCCGAGAGACTCTAGCTCTGCGGGGTCTTGTGGTACGGCTTCTACGCTGGGACGCCCTATCTGGGCCTTGAGGGCTTCGGGGGTGTCTTCTGCGACTATCTTTCCGTCGTCTATGATGCCGATCCGGTCTGCCAGGGCGTCGGCCTCTTCGAGGTACTGCGTGGTCAGGAAGACCGTTACTCCCTCGTCTGTTGCCAGCCGTGAGACTTCCTCCCACAGCGCCTGGCGGCTCTGGGGGTCCAGGCCCGTGGTAGGCTCGTCCAGAAACAGCACCTCGGGGCCGTGAAGGAGGGCGAGGGCAAGGTCCAGCCTGCGCTTCATACCCCCGGAGTACCCGCCGACCTTCCTCCCCGCAGCTTCCACGAGCCCTACCCGCTCCAGTAGCTCGTCTCCGCGCCTACGGCCCTCCTTGCGGGGCATGCCGTGCAGGGCGGCCTGGAGCCTGACGTGCTCGGTGCCGGTGAGGTATGGGTCCAGGGCCGCCTCCTGCAGGGCAGCCCCTATGGCCGAGCGCACCAACGGCCCCTGGCGGGCAACATCGAACCCCGCCACAGTAGCCGTACCGGCGGTAATTGGCAGTAGGGTGGTGAGCATGAGGACGGTAGTGGACTTGCCCGCGCCGTTGGGTCCGAGGAAACCGTAGATCTCACCCTCACAGACCCGCAGCGAGACACCGTCCACCGCGCGCAACCCGCCCTTGAACTCCCGGACGAGATCCTCCACCTCTATGCCGTTGCTGCCTGCCATCACCGAACTCCTCTTTGTTATATGCGGATGCGCCCCCGCGGCCCCGCTGCGTACCTCACGCTGAGCCCGGTAATTGTCGCACAAGATGTTTTAGTATAAGGTGTATTAGTACATTAAATTTGGCGTCCGGGCTCTTTCGGGCCCGGGGGCTCTCGAGGGTGGGGGCATCTGGGTGTCGGGTTCCGGTTCCAGAGCAGAAGAGTTGGACCTGCGGCTGGTCGAGGAGTTCGCGGCCTTCGGCCCGGCTTATGTGCGCTGGATCCGGACCCGGGCGAGCGGTGGTATAAGCTACGCCCGGATGCGGTTGCTCGGGGTGTTGCACTACAGTGGGCCCCGGATCATGAGCGGTCTCAGCGAGGAGCTCGGCGTTACGCCCCGGAACGTTACGGCGCTGGTCGATGCGCTGGAGGAGGAGGAGCTGGTCCGACGGTGCCCCCACCCCACCGACCGGCGGGCCACGGTCGTAGAGCTAACCGAGAGAGCCTCGGAGACTTTCGGCGGCCTCTACAAGGACCACGCGGCCGCCGTCTCCGAGGTCTTCTCCGGGCTGAGCCGGGAGGAGAAAGCGGAGCTCGTGCGGCTGCTCAGGACCTTGCAGGACGAGCTGCGGCGGCGCGAGGGTTCTTCTTGAACTCTCCGGCGGAGCTCGTGGCCTCGTCAACCGGGACGGTGTAGCTGGCCTGTAGCTGGAAGATATCGCCTTTTCCGGAGCGCAGACGCAAACCTTTGGAAAAAACGCCGGGAATCTGGGAGAGTAGTGTCGGAGGTCCCGCGGGCGGGCCGGTAGAAGACGCAAGAGCACCGGAGAGGAGAGCTTGCAGGCACACGGAAGACCGCTGGACCTGCTGACCGTGGGCGAGACGGTGGTGGACTTTATCTCCGCCGAGCAGACGGACTGGCTCGGCAACGCCACGACCTTCCGGCGCTACCTCGGGGGCTCCCCGTCGAACATCGCGGTCCAGGTCGCCAGGCTCGGCGGTACGGCGGCGACCATCTCCAAGACCGGCATCGGGGCCTTCGGGAAGTTCCTGAAGGGCGAGCTCCAGCGCCACGGCGTCTCGACCGAGTACCTGGTCATGGACCACCGGACCAACACCAGCATAATCTTCGTCTCCTCGACCTCCGGGACCCCGGACTTCGAGGAGTTCCGCAGCGGCGACTACCTGTTGACCCCCGCCGAGGTCTCCGAGGAGGCCGTCGAGCGGGCGCGGGTCGTTCACTCCTCGGCCTTCGCGCTCTCCCTGGAGCCCTGCCGCTCGGCGGTAGTAAAGGCGTTCCGGCTCGCCAGCGAGGGAGGCAAGCTCGTCTCCTTCGACCCGAACTACAGCCGCCGGGTCTGGCCCGAGTATCGGGAGGCCAGGAAGACGATAGAAGAGGTCTACCGGTACGTAAGCGTCACCAAGCCCTCCCTGGACGACGCCGGACGCATCTTCGGCCGGGAGTACGAGCCCGAGGAGTACATACGGATGTTCCACGAGCTCGGGCCGAGGACGGTGGTGCTCACGATGGGCCGGGACGGTGTGCTGGTCTCCGAGGACGGTGAGGTCTCGGGCCCCGTTCCCGCCCGGCCCGTGGAGGTCCGGGACGCGACCGGGGCCGGGGACTCTTTCTGGGCCGGCTTCCTGGTCGCCCTCCTCGACGGCGCCCCGCCCGTGCGCTCCACTCTCTTCGCGCGGGAGATAGCGGAGATGAAGCTCGCCCGTGTGGGCGCAATGCGGGAGGAGATCGACCGCCGGACGGTCTACGACCGGCTCGACACCGCACCGTCCGCGGAGGACCCGGAGGGCAAGGAAGCGTAGACCGGGAGCCGGGGCTCCGGCAGACGTTACGGGAAAAGCGCGGGCGCCGCGCGTAGGCCAACAGGAGGACCAAAGAGATGCACGTAGCTTTCATAAACCCGCAGGGGAACTTCGACCCCGACGACTCCTACTGGACGGCGCACCCGGACTTCGGCGGTCAGCTAGTCTACGTAAAGGAGCTCGCGCTGGCTATGGGCCGGCTCGGCCACCACGTGGACATCGTGACCCGCAGGATCACCGACCCCGAATGGCCCGAGTTCGAGGGCGCAACGGACGCCTACGTCGGGCACCCGAACGTCCGCATCCTCCGCATCCCCTGCGGCCCGCCGGAGTTCCTGCCCAAGGAGCACCTCTGGCCCTACCTCGGCACCGAGTTCGTCCCCCGCCTGCTGGACTTCTACCGCGAGGAAGGCTCGCTGCCGGACGCCGTGACCGCCCACTACGGCGACGGCGGGCTCTGCGCCGTCCTTATAGAGGAAGCCACCGGCATCCCCTTCAGCTTCACGGCCCACTCCCTGGGCGCGCAGAAGATGGACAAGCTCGGCGTCGGCCGCCGCAACGCCCCGGCAGTAGAGGAGCGCTACCGGTTCTCCCGGCGCCTCCAGGCCGAACGCCTCGCCATGAACCGCTCCGCCGTGAACATCACCAGCACCTCCCAGGAACGCTACAACCAGTACACCCACAACGCCTACCGGGGTTCCGTGGACCCCACCGACGACGACCGTTTCGCCGCCGTCCCGCCGGGTGTCGCGCTGGAGGTCTTCGACCGCTCCTCCCGCGCCGCGGACGAGGAGGCCGTCCACCAGCACGTCCGGGCCTCCCTGGAGCGGGACCTCGCGGAAGAGCGGCGGGACCTGCCGTGCATCGTGGCCTCTAGCAGGCTGGATCCCAAGAAGAACCACCTGGCGCTCGTCGAGGCCTTCGCCGCCAGCCCCGCGCTGCGCGAGGTGGCGAACCTCGTGGTCTTTACCGGCGACCTCGACGACCCGCTCTCCGGCTACCCGGACGCCGACGAGGGCGAACGTGAGGTGCTCGACAGCCTAATGGAGGTCGTAGACCGCACCCGGATGCGGGGCGAGGTCTCTATGTTCGCGCTCCGCAACCAGGGCCAGCTCGCCGCGGCCTACCGGTACCTCGCGGGGCGGCGCTCGGTCTTCGCGCTTACGGCCCGCTACGAGCCGTTCGGCCTCGCGCCGCTGGAGGCCATGGCCGCGGGACTACCGGCCGTCGTCACCAAGTTCGGCGGCCCGAGCGAGAGCCTCCGCTCCGACGACGAGGAGTACGGCATCCTCGTAGACCCGAGCGACCCGGAGGAGGTCAGCGCGGGCCTCTTCGCCCTGGCGGGCAGCCCCGGCCGCTGGCAGGAGTACCGGGACCGGGGTTACCAGCGCATCCTGGACCAGTACACCTGGGAGCGGACCGCAGAGGGCTACCTGGAGGCCATCGCGGGCCGCAAGCGAGACCAGTCCTCCCCCGAGACCGGCGGCGCGCCGGGCGACGAACCGGGGGAAGAAGCATTCCCGGAGGGTGACCCCCGCCGGGGGGCCTCCGTCGAGCGGCTCCCGATACCCGCGTACTTCACGGACCCCGCAAGCGGAGAGGGCGACCCCGTGGAGACGCTCGACCGGCTGTACCTCGAGCTCGACGTGCTCGCGGTCGGGGAGACGCTCGTGGACTTCATCTCCCTGGACCGGGCGAACTCCCTGAGGACCGCCGGGCGTTTCGCCCGGTACCTTGGGGGGCAGCCGGCAAACGTGGCCGTCTACGTCGCGAAGCTCGGGGCGCGTTCGGCGATACTGTCCAAGGTCGGGACCGACTACTTCGGCGAGTACCTGGAAGACCAGCTCCAGCGCCACGGCGTCTCTACGGAGGGTCTCCACCACACGGGCTCCGCGGCCTCGACCACCGCCTTCGTGACCAGGACCACCGGCGTCCCGGACTTCCAGGTAAACCGCGGGGCCGACGCCCGGCTGGCGTTGCGCGAGGTCCCGGAGGAGCTCGTGGAGCGGGCCCGCATCGTACACACCTCGGCCTTCGCGCTCTCGGCCGAGCCCCAGCGGCTGGCGGTCACCCGGGCGATGCGGCTCGGGGACCGTCTCGGCAAGGTCGTCACCTTCGACCCGAACTACGACCCCAGGGTCTGGCCAGACAGGAAAGAGGCGTGGGAGGTCATGGCCAGTGTCCTGCCGCACGTCACCGTGGTAAAGCCCTCGCTCGAAGACGCGCGGCGGCTCTTCGACCCGAACCTCGAAGAAGAGGCGCTAGAGGAGACGTGCCTGCGGGAGTTCCACGACCTCGGCGCGAAGGTCGTGGTCTTTACCCGCAGCGGCGGTCTCGTGACCGTCTCCGACCGGGAGGCCGGGACCGTGGAGAGGATAGGGCCGCTGCCGGCCGTGGAGATAGTGAGCGTGACCGGCGCGCGGGACGCCTTCTGGTCCGCGCTCCTCGTCGCCCACCTCGACGGCCACGGCTGGGAGGCGGGCGTCCGCTTCGCCCACGAAGTCGCGGGGCTCAAGATGCGGGTCGAGGGTCACGTAGAGCGCATGATCTACCGGCAGGAGATTTGCACCCGCCTCCAAGCCGGGACCCTCGCGGGCCAACAGGCATGACCCCGCGGAAGATAACGGAGCTACCGGCCCTCGTAGGGGAGCTACCCCCGAAGGAACGCGACCTCGCCCGTCGCATCTTCGACGTGGACGCCACGACCGGCCGCCTCGTGGAGCCGGAGGGTATGCGGCCGTTTATAGAGAGGTCCTTCGGGTCGGTGGAGGCCGTGCGGGAGCAGCGGATAGTTCGTACCACCAACCGCGTCACCCTGGAGGGCACCCTCTTCAACGAGCTCCGCTCCTCCCGTCCGCTCGACACCGGCGTCGACCTGGACCTGGAAGGGGAGATCCAGGCTACCGAAGGAGACCCGTTCTGCCGCCCGGAGGAGGGCACTCCGGCGGACACGTTCGGCCGCGTGCGGGGCGAGCACTCCGTTACGGCCTCGAACGTCGCCAAGTACGACGGCTTCCACGGCGTCATAGTCTTCGACGACCACAGCCCCCTGGACCTCACCCCGGAGAAGGTCTCCGGCCACATCTCCGTGGGCCTGCGGTGGTTCGAGAAGGCCCGCGAGGAAGACCCGGAGGCCCGCTACCCGTTCCTCATGTGGAACTGCCTCTGGCGGGCCGGAGGCTCGATAATCCACGGCCACGCGCAGGCGACCGTTACCCGCCGCCGCCACTACCCGAAGGTCGAGCGCCTCCGCCGGGCCGCCCTGGCCTACAGGACGGAGCACACCTCCGGTTACTTCGCGGACCTCTACCGGGTCCACGAAGCCCTGGGGCTCTCCTTCCCGGCACCCGAAGGCGTCCGCGCCTTCGCGAGCCTCACACCCGTCAAGGAGAAAGAGCTGGTCCTAATCGGCGACAGCCCGGAGGACGATCAGCTCCACTGGGCGGTCGGAGAGGCGCTCCGGAGCTACACGAGAGACCTCGGCGTCCGGGCCTTCAACGCCGCCTTCTACATACCGCCCACAGCCGAGACGTCGGAGGACTGGTCCGGGTTCCCGACCATCGTCTATCTCGTGGACCGGGGCGACCCGGCGAACCGCACCTCGGACATGGGCGCGATGGAGCTCTACGCCGCCTCCGTAGTCGCCTCCGACCCCTTCCGGGTGGCGGAGGCG
>JACCZN010000010.1 GCA_013695915.1 Rubrobacter sp. | reverse complement strand
GAGCTGCGGGAGCGGCAGGCGTCCCTGTCGGCGGACGAGGTCATAAACATGCAGTACACTTCGGGGACCACCGGCTTCCCGAAGGGCGTGCAGCTAACCCACGACAACATCGTCAAGAACGCCTTCTATATCGGGGAGTGCATGGCGCTCGGCCCGGAGGACCGTGTCTGCATACCGGTGCCGTTCTTCCACTGCTTCGGCTGCGTGCTGGGCACGATGAATACCGTGACGCACGAGGCGACGATGGTCCCCGTGGAGTCCTTCGAGCCGGAGCTGGTGCTGGACGCCGTCCACACCGAGCGGTGCACCGCCGTGCTCGGGGTCCCGGCGATGTTCATCGCGGAGCTCGAGCACCCGGACTTCGAGGGCTACGACACCTCTTCCCTGCGGACCGGTATCATGGCGGGCTCGCCGTGTCCCATCGAGGTCATGAAGAAGGTTGTGGACGTGATGGGGGCAACGGAGATCACCATCGCCTACGGCCAGACCGAGTCGAGCCCGGTCATAACCCAGACCCGTACGGAAGACCCCATAGAGCGCCGGGTCTCCAGCGTCGGCCGCAAGCTCCCGGACGTCGAGGTCCGTATAGTAGACGTGGACACCGGCGCCGACTGTGCGCCCGGAGAGCAGGGCGAGCTCCTGACGCGCGGCTACCACGTGATGCGGGGCTACTACAAGATGCCCGAGAGGACCGAAGAGGTCATAGACGGGGAGGGCTGGCTCCACACCGGGGACCTCGCCATCATGGATGAGCAGGGGTACGTCGAGATCACCGGTCGGGCGAAAGACATGATCATCCGCGGCGGCGAGAACGTCTACCCGCGCGAGATAGAGGAGTTCCTCTACACCCACCCGGACATATCCGACGTGCAGGTCTACGGCGTCCCCGACGAACGCTACGGCGAGCAGGTCGCCGCTGCCGTAAAGCCCAAGCCCGGCGTAACCCTCGACGCCGAGAGCGTGCAGGAGTACTGCCGGGAGAACATAGCCCGCTTCAAGGTCCCCTGCTACGTGGACTTCGTCGAGGAGTACCCCACCACCGCCAGCGGCAAGGTCCAGAAGTACAAGCTCCGCGAGTCCGCCATAGAGCGCCACGAGCTGGGGTCTGCTGCCGAGGTCGATACGGCATAAGCAGCACCGGTCGCGAGACGCTCTGCTCGGAGGACGGAAGCAAGCCGCCACACGAGCCCTGCGGTAACTTCGAGCAGCCCTGTGTCCTCCTATTGCTCGCCAGCGCGAGGGACTTTAGCGCTGCCGGCCAGGGCAGACGGGAAATGTTGAGCCGAACCCCGCGAATACCGGTTCTCCGGTACCTACACGTGTTATGTTCTTGCTAGAATAAGGGTGAGCGGTCGTCGTCGAGATCGGCGACCAGCGTTGTGGATCATACGCTCATTCGGGAGGTTTCGGGAGAGAGGTGAGGTTCTTCGAGGCGCTGAACCGGCCGGTGGTCGTGGTACCCATCCTGGTAGTCATCCTGCTCGTAACCGTCTTCTCGTTCTATCGCTACCAGAGCCAGATCGATGCCTCCGCGCCGGGGCAATCCAACACCGTCCCCGAAGAGAACGGAGGGACGAACGGGGTCTCGGCTCAGAGCGAAGCTGCGTTCGTCCACCGGGCCACCGCCGAGAACACCTCCGGCAACAGCACGTACCTCGACAGCCCTCTTGCCGAAGAGGACCCGGAAGCTGTACTGCTGGTCACGCAGAACTGGAACCCCGAAGGGGGAGCCGGCACCTACAACGACCACCCCGTCGGTGTCTGGTATGACCCGGATGCTCAGGAGTGGGCTATCTTCAACCAGGATCTCG
Source organism: Rubrobacter sp. (assembly GCA_013695915.1). Classification (GTDB taxonomy): domain Bacteria; phylum Actinomycetota; class Rubrobacteria; order Rubrobacterales; family Rubrobacteraceae; genus Rubrobacter_A. The sequence goes on along the minus strand of JACCZN010000010.1, from coordinate 989 downwards.
CGGCCATGCCGGACGGGGCCTCGTTCAACGTGCTCGTCCTGCCGGACTCCGGACAGGCGAGATAGCGAGCGTCGCGGCTGAACCATCCGGCCGGTGCTACTGGACCACCCTTACCACCTTCGCCCGAAAGAGTACGAGGAGACCACCGGGCGCGCAGCCTACACCATTCCGCGCGGTGGGTACGCCTTACCGGAATACCCCGTGGTTCTTGCGGTCGGGGAGGTGTCCGGCGGCTTCGGCGACACGGTTGTTGAAGTTGTAGACGGCGGCGGTGTTTATGATGTCGTAGACGTCGTCCGTGGTGAAGCCTAGAGATTTAAGTTGCTCTATGTCGGCCTCGTCGCAGTCCACGGGGGTGCGGGTTATCTTTATCGCGTAGTCGAGCATGGCGCGCGTCTTCTCGTCGAGGCCGGCGCGCCGGTAGTCCTGCACGACTCTTTCGGCGAGGATCGGGTCTTCGGTGAGGCGTCGCAACTCGGCGCCGTGGTTGGTGAGTCAGAAGACGCAGCGGTTCTCTGCGGAGACTACGACCCCGATCATCTCCCGCTCGGCGCGCGAGAGGCCGGAGGGGCCCTTGTTTATGTGCTCGTAGAGCTCCAGCCACCGCAGCATCAGCTCCGGCCGCCAGGCGTGCACCCGCGCCACGTTGTTCGGGGCCCCGAGCTTCTCCCGCTGCTTCGCTACGAGCTCCGCCACCCGCGGGTCGAGGTCCTCTTCCTCGGGTATGGGGAACCAGCTTATCCTCTCCTCCGGGGTCCAGTCCGAGCCGCCACTCTGGCCCATCTCTCGCTCCTTTCTCTGTATCTCACCCTCCGGCAGCAATCATAGCAGCGGTGGCGGGCAACTCGTGCTGCCAAGCTGCGCTGCCAAGCTGCTCTACCAAGCTGCTATTATCTTCCTGCGGTCTTCGGGAAAGGGAGCCCAGTCGGGAGGTCTCCGGAGGGCGGGCAGGGAGCGTTGGATAGGAGGACGGAACGGTGGACTTTGAC
>JACCZN010000334.1 GCA_013695915.1 Rubrobacter sp. | reverse complement strand
CCGTCACGGGTAGCGGTGGCGAGCGTCATGGCGTTCGGCTCGTGGAGCCCGGCCCCCAGGGCCTCCTCGAACCACCTCCGGAACTGCTCGATCGGCTCGCGGGCGGCCCCGGCCTCCGTGAGACCGGCGCGGGTGTACTCCCGGCGGAGGTCGGCCACCGAGGGAGGCATCGCCTACCAGCCCCGGGTCCCGGACCCGCCCTTGAAGGGACCGACGATCTCTGAGGTCACCCACCCCCCGTAGAAGTCGCCCTCCTGGGCCTCCACCTTCTCACCGTCCACCCAGCACATGTCCATGAGCGAGGGGTAGAAGGCGATGTAGTCCTTGAGGCTCTCGAAGCCGCCCGTCGGGTTCGGGTAGGACCAGGCGGCCCGGTCCTCCTCCCTCTCGTCCGTGGAGATCCTGTAGTACTGTGCCCGGCCCTTCCACTCGCAGAACGAGGTACCGTCCGTCGGCACGAGGTGCTCCGTCCGAATGTCTTCGGGCGGGAAATAGTAGACCGGCGGGTGGCTCGTCTCCAGCACCCGTTTGGCCCGGCTCGTGTACGCGAGCGTCACGTCCCCGAAGACGACCTTTACCCGTCTCTCAGAGTCCTCCAGCCGTGGCGGGCGCGGGTAGTCCCACACGGACTCCTGCCCCGGAGCGGGCTCTACGCGATCGCTGCTCATACCGAAACCTCCTGCATTCCACTGGCTCACGAAGTGTTACAGCGGATTATATGAGAGCCTGCCAGCCGCTACTGTCCGGCGGTTCACCGCTCCGGCAGGACGGCCTCGGCCTCTATCTCCACGAGTATCTCCGGGGAGATCAGACGGCGCACCTCGACCATACTGGAGGCCGGGCGTATCTCCCCGAATACCTCGCGGTGGGCCTCCCCGACGCCCTCCCAGCCCTCGATGTCCGTGACGTACACCCTGGTCCGCACCACGTCCCATAGGTCCGCCCCCGCCGCCTGCAACGCGACCCGGATGTTGTTCAGGGCCTGCACCGCCTGCGCGCGAGGGTCCCCGACCCCGACTATGCCGCCCACACCGTCGGTCGCCGTGGTCCCCGAGACGTAGACGAAGCGCCCGACCCGGACGGCCCGCGAGTAGCCCACTAGGCGCTCCCACTCGGTGCCGCTCGTAATGTTGTCCCGGTCGGTGCTCATGCCCGTTCCGCGCCGGACCCGGCAGCCCCGGCGGAGACCGGCGGCCGGTATCCGGCCCACGGACGGGCCTCCTCTAGCTGTGCGGCGAGCCGGAAGAGCGTCGCCTCGTCCCCGAACCGCCCGGCGAAGTGAGTTCCGACCGGAAGCCCATCACCGTTCCAGAAGAGCGGCACGCTCATCGCGGGCTGCCCGGTAACGTTCGAGAGCGGGGTGAAGGGCACGTACTCCGTCGAGCGGCGGAAGCCCCGCAGCGGGTCCTCGGGCGTCTCGTCCAGGGTGCCGAGGGGCAGGGGCGGCTCGGCGAGCGTCGGGGTCAGGAAGAGGTCGAAGCCCGAGAGAAAGCCCGCTACCTGCCGGGAAATCCTCTGGAGCGCCCCGAGGGCGGTCAGGTACTCCGGGGCGCTGCGACGGTGGCCCATCTCGTAGAGGGCCCAGGTCAGCGGCTCGAACTCTTCGGGAGAGGGCTCCCGGCCGAGGAACCGCGCCGCGCCCTCTATCCCCGCAGCGACACCGGAGGACCAGAGGACGGTGAAGGAGTGCGTCAGGAGCTCCCCATCGAGCGCCGGGGCGGCCTCCTCCACCTCGTGACCGAGCTCGGCGCAGAGGGCGGCCGCGTCCCGCGCGGCGGCGGAGCAGTCCTCGTGTACTGGCGTGCCGGTCGCCGACGCCGCGGAGAACGCTATGCGGAGCCTGCCGGGGTCGGCGCCAATCTCCCGGAGGAACGGACGCTCCGGCGGCGGCGCTGCGTAGGGGTCGCCGGGTGCGGGGCCGGAGGTAGCGTCGAGCAGTGCCGCCGAGTCGCGGACGGAGCGGGTGACGGCGTGCTCGGAGACCAGCCCGCTCATCAGGTCCCCGACGGCGGGGCCCAGAGGGTTGCGGGCGCGGGTGGGTTTCAGGCCGAAGAGGCCGCAGCAGGAGGCGGGGATGCGGATGGACCCCCCGCCGTCGGTGGCGTGGGCCATGGGGACGAGCCCTGCGGCTACCGCCGCCGCGGAGCCCCCGCTCGACCCGCCGGTGGACCTCCCGGTGTCCCAGGGGTTGCGGCTCGGCCCGAAGAGGCGGGGCTCGGTGGTCGGCACGATGCCGAACTCCGGCGTGTTGGTCTTGCCGACCACCACGAGCCCCGCGCGCTTGAGCCGCGCGACAATCTCCGAGTCGTAGTCCGGCACCAGGCCCCGCGTAAACCCGGAGCCCGAGGTCGTGGGGACCCCGGCGTAGGCTGCCTGCAGGTCCTTCAACAGGAACGGCACCCCGGCGAACGGGCCGCCGGGGACCTCCTCCGCCACCGCCCGCGCTTCATCGTACAGGTGGAGCACGACCGCGTTCAGCGCGGGGTTTAGGCTCTCCGCGCGCTCGATGGCGGCCTCTACCAGCTCCGCCGCGCTGGCCTCCCCGGAGCGGACCAGCGCCGCCTGTCCTGTAGCGTCGAGAAAAGCGGTCTCCTGCATGCGTTCCTCCCCACCGTAGCCCCCTTTCGACGCCAGAATACACGTTCGGCCTCCCCGAGAGAAGCGGGGAGGCCGAGCGAGAGGTGCGTGGTGTCTCTACCGGTTAGCCTATGTAGCCGTTCTCCTGCAGCCAGTCCTGGGCGATGTCCTCGGGGAACTCCTCGTCCACGTCGCGGCGGGCGTTGAGCTCCTGCATCGTCTCGGTGTCGAGCTCCTCGTAGATGGGCTCGAAGAGCTCCTCGAGCTCCGGGTACTCCTCGTAGGTCTCTTCCCTCATCGTAACGGCCCCGGCGTAGGAGGGGAAGAAGTTCTCGTCGTCCTCCAGCAACACGAGGTCCAGGTTCTGGATGCGCCCGTCGGTCTCGAAGACGGAGCCGAAGTTGTACCCCTCGTTCGAGGTCTGCTCGTAGGCGAGGCTGTCCTGCACCCGCTCGATGCTCCCGTCGGGGAACTCCCAGCCGTAGGCCTCCTGCACACCGGGCAGCCCGTCGTCCCGGGTCGCGAACTCGGCGCCGACGAATATGCTCATCTCGTCGCCGTGCTCATCGAGGACCTCGCCCATCTGGGAGAGCTGTTCGATGCCCAGTTCCTCGGCGGCGTCCTGGTTGGTGGCGATGCCGTAGCCGTTGTTGAACGAGGCGGGGCCGAGCCACCGGATGTCGTTCTCTTCCAGGTCCCGCTCGGCGACGGTCTGGAAGTCGTCCTCGCCGTCTATCTCACCGCTCTCGCCGAGGTGGTTGATCCAGCCGGTCCCCACGTACTCCCAGTAGAGGTCTATGTCCTCGGACTCCAGCGCCGTACGGACGGCCTCCGTACCGGCGAGGCCGATCTGGTCGTTTACCGTGGCACCGGCGGTCTCCAGTGCCTGCAGGGCGATCTGGCCGAGGATCTCCTGCTCGGTGAACTCCTTGGAGCCGACGGTGAACTCGGCCTCCGACAGGTCGAAGTCCTCTCCGATGCTGCCGCCGCCACCACCGAGCCCACCGGCTCCGCCACAACCCACGGCGACCAGCGCCGCGAGGGCCGTGAGCCCGGCGTACCTCACCATCTTCGTTATTCTCGACACTATACGCTTCCTCCTTCTGAGGTCGATTCGAAAGCCGCGTCCCCCGGACGGAGCCTCACAACCCCTTCGGCTTCAAGAAGTCCTCGGCTATGCCCGCGAGCCAGTCTATGAACAGCGCCAGCACGGCGGTCAGGACGCTGCCCACGATCAGGATCGAGTCCCGGCTCTGGCGGATGCCCTGGTCGATTATGTCCCCCAGAGCCCCGCCGTTGATGAACGTCGCCAGCGCAGCGGTGCCCACGCAGATCACCAGGGCCGTCCTGATGCCCGCGAGCGTGATGGGGACGGCTAGCGGCAGCTCGATGCGGAAGAGCACGGCGCTTTTCGTCATCCCCATGCCGCGGCCCGACTCTATAACGGCCTGGTCCACCTGCTGCAGCCCCGTCATAGTGTTCCGTAGCACCGGCAGGAACGAGTAGGCTATAAAGGCCGCGAGCGCCGGGTAGAAGCCCAGACCAAAGAATATTGCGAGCAGGACCAGGACCCCGATAGAGGGCACGGCGAAGCCGATGTTGGCGATGCCCTCTATAGTGGGCGATATCCGCCGGGCGAACGGACGGGTGAGTAGCACGCCCGTGCTGACCGCCAGCACCACGACGATGCCCGTCGCGATGAACGCGTACCAGAGGTGCTGTATGACCCGGCTCACCACGAAGTCCCGGTTCAGCACCCGCTGCTCGATGCTGTCGAGTTGGAGGCTGCTGACCCAGAGGTACATAGCGAGGCAGACGAGCCCGAGCACGGCGGGCCTTATGAGGTAGCCCAGGAGACGGCGGTTGCCGCCCTGGGGCTTGAGCGTCCTGGTCGCCTTAGCCGCCATTCACGGATTCTCCTCCTTCGGGCGGACGGTCACCGTTGGGCCGGTTCTCCTCCGGCCGCATGGAGTCTATGGCCCGCAGGACCGCGTCGAAGTCCACGACCCCGACGTAGGCTCCGTTCTCGTCCACCACGATAGCGGAGCCCTTGTAGGAGTTGATCATGCAGTCGAGAGCGACGTAGAGGCTGGTGTCCTCGCCGATCACGGCCTTCACCGGGTTGCCGAGCTTCCCGAGCGGCACGTCCCCGCCTTCGAGGTCCGCGGCGTTCACCCAGAACTTGGGGCACCGGTCCCCGTCGAGCAGCAGCATGCTCTCCTTGCCGGAGGTGCGGACCTTCTCCCGCAACTCCTCGCGGCTCGCCGAGAGATGGGCGACCGGCCATTCGGCGGACTCTATGTCCCGGACCCGGCTGAGGCTCAGCCGCTTTATGGAGGCCCCGATCCCGATAAACTCCCCGACGAACTCGCTGGAGGGGTCGGTGAGTATCTTCTCCGGGGTATCGTACTGGGCGATGCGGCTCCTCGTCTCCAGGATGGCTATGCGGTCGCCCATCTTTATGGCCTCGTCTATGTCGTGGGTGACGAAGACGATGGTCTTCTTTATGTCCTGCTGCAGCCGGAGGAACTCGTCCTGGAGCCGCTCGCGGGTGATGGGGTCTATAGCCCCGAAAGGCTCGTCCATGAGGAGTACCGGCGGGTCGGCGGCCATGGCGCGGGCAACCCCGATCCGCTGGCGCTGACCGCCGGAGAGCTCCTTGGGGTACCGGCTCCCGTAGGAGGCCTCTATACCCACCAACTCCAGGAGCTCCTCCACCCGGTCCGAGATGCGCGCCTTCTCCCAGCCGAGCATCTTGGGCACCGTGGAGATGTTGGCCGCGATGGTCATGTGGGGGAAGAGCCCGATCTGCTGGATCACGTACCCCATTCGCCGCCGGAGGTGGTCGGGGTTGACGTCCGTGACGTCCTCGTCCTCCAGGAAGATCCTGCCGCCCGTGGGCTCGACGATACGGTTGATCATCTTCATCGTCGTGGTCTTCCCGCACCCGGAAGGCCCTACGAACACCACGATCTCGCCCTCCCGGATCTCCATCGAGAGGTCCTCTACCGCGGCCTCTTCCTGGCCCGGGAACTGCTTGGTCAGGTTCTCCAGCCGTATCATGACCTTTGAAACGGCCGGGTGCCCGGCCCTGTCGTCTGCGATGCTCTGAGTCATTTTATGCCTCCTGGTGTCGTGATCCTGCCCAGCAGCGCTATGAGCCCGTCGAATATCAGGGCGAGCACGACGATGCCGAGCGTCGCGCTCAGTACGAGGTTGAGCGCCTGAGCGGTGCCGACCCGCGAGAGACCGGCGAATATGTCGTTGCCGAGCCCGGGGCCGTTGACGATGGCGGCGATGGCCGCGATGCCCATTATTAGCAGGGCCGAGACCCGGATGCCGGACAGTATGACCGGCCAAGCGAGCGGCATCTCGATCCTCAAGAGCCGCTGGCGGGCGCTCATCCCCATGCCCTCAGCGGACTCCACGACCGCGGGGTCCACCCCCCGGAGCCCGGCGGTAGTGTTCCGCACTATGGGCAGCAGCGCGTACATCGACAGCGCGAAGATCGTCGGCTGAGCCCCGATGCCCATTACCGGCACCAGAAGCCCGAATAGCGCGAAGGAGGGGATGGTAACGAAGACGCTGGTCACGTTCAAGGCCGCGCTCGTGGCGCCGTCGTTCCGGTAGACCAGCACGCCTATGAGCATCCCTATGGCCGTGGCTATTATGAGCGAGATGAGCACCACCTGGGCGTGCTCGATGGTCAGGCCCAGTAGATGGTCCCACCTCTGGACCAGGTACCCGAGGAAGTCAGCCATGCTTTCCCCGCCGTCTGCGGCAGATGAGTTCGCGAGTAGCTATGCTATCAGACCCCTTCCGTTCCTTGGCACCTCTGGCTGCCGAGCATCTCCAGGGAGCCGCCCCTTATGACCCGGAACGATACAACAGCGGACCCCGCCGGTAAAGCCTCGCACACCGGGCATCCTGCACCCGCGCCTGCTACGGCCGCTGTCGGCAGGTTCGGTCCCAACACCTCCCACAGTGCATCTTGATCCTGGAGTCATAATTATACACTAGCCTCGGGTTCAGCGTGTGCAAGCCGGGCTCCCGGCGCACGGGCGAGACCGCGCGCCACGGAGGCCTCCCCGGGCCTCGGGAGGGTCAGAGAGCCTGGAGGGCTTCGCCGCCCGCGCCGAGCGTGCTGCCGTAGTCTCTCCTCCAGCGGCCGGGCAGGCCGGTGTCTATGTGCCCGAAGCTCCGCCACGACGGCGGCCCGCCCCTCGCGTGCTCCTCGGAGATGCGGCTTCCGTCGGGGGCGAACACCCCTCCCGGGCCGCCGAAGCTCGCTTCGGGGTACTCGCCGAGCTGGTTGGCGCTCGCCAGGTAGACGGCGTTGTCCAGAGCCCGGGCCGCACACGCCAGCTCGTACTGGGCGCCGTACGGTGCCCGCCAGCCCGCCGGGGCCAGCACCAGCTCGGCCCCGTCCTCCGCAGCCTCCCGGACTACCTCGGGGAACCCGAGGTCCCAGCAGATGGCGAGCGCCACCCGGACACCGCCAGCCACCACGGTAGACGGGCCGACGCCGGGCACGAAGACCCGGTGCTCCCCGGTCTCCCGCACGAGGCGCATCTTGCGGTAGGTGAGCAG